>JAVEVM010000815.1:0-2766 GCA_034005055.1 Desulforhabdus sp.
ACGTGGCTGTCCGATCTAGGCGAGCCTGATTAGCTGCACGGGGGCCAATTCAAGGCAGCTTATCGAATCTCATTTGCGGACGCCATTATTGGAGCATATGCATATTTACATAAGGCGACCTTGCTGCACAAGGATCCGGAATATGATGCACTCACTATGATCGATCAGATCAGGCTGCCTTACAAGCTCTCGAGCTAACGATCATGCGCAAGCATTCAGCCTCGCCTGGTGTCAGGTACTCGGTCATCGTGCCAGCCTATAATGCGCAATCCACATTACCCCTATGCCTCGATGCACTCTCTTGGCAGACGGTTCCGAGGAAAGAATATGAGATCATTGTGGTTGACGACGGATCGACCGACGATACGGCAAAGGCGGCAGAGGGCTTCGACGTCCGTTATTTTTATCAGCCCAACCAGGGACCTGCTTGCGCCCGCAACCGAGGAGCGGAAGCCGCCCGAGGGGCAGTCATTCTTTTCACCGATTCGGACTGCATCCCGGCTCGCGATTGGATAGCGCAGATGGCAAAGCCCTTCGAAGATCCTGAAACCGTTGCTGTGAAAGGAGCCTATCAAACCAGCCAAAAAGAGCTTATGGCAAGATTTGCACAACTGGAGTTCGAAGACCGATATGACCTGCTTCGCACATATTCACGAATCGATATGATAGACACCTACTCGGCCGCCTTCAGGAAAGTTGTCTTCATGCAAGTGGGCGGTTTTGACACGAATTTCCCGCAAGCAAACAATGAAGACACGGAGCTTTCTTACCGTCTGTCCGCAGCGGGCTGCAGGATGGTCTTCAATCCTGAAGCCATAGTTGTGCACCGGCATCCCGACAATCTGATAAAGTATTTGCGAACCAAATTCCGGCGGGCCTATTGGCGCATGATCGTCTATCGGAGGTTCCCCAAGAAAGCCTTTAAAGATTCCTATACACCCAAGAGCCTAAAATTGCAGACCCTGTTGATGGCTCTATCTCTGCCTTTCCTCCTTTCCGCACTCTTTCACCCTGCCCTGGCTCGGCTGGCTTTGATTGTATGGGCAGCCGTCATCGTCTCTTCTGTACCGTTTTCGCTAACGGTCTTCAAGAAAGACAAGCAAGTCGGGCTGATTGCCCCCGCCGTGGTTTTTTTGAGATCCGCGGTGTTTGCTTGTGGAAGCATCTTGGGGGCTGCTCGCAGCCTCTTTTTCCCCGACCTCAATGAGATCGCGAAAGCTCAATAGGACGTGAGCGCTTGCGCCTTTTCATTCGTTCGTCTTTTCTTGATAAATGATCTCATCCGCATCAAACGGCGCCTTGATGAACTCATAGGTTGCCGATACATCAATCATCTTTTGCAGGTCGGACTTTTCAAACTTGCTGGAGAACGCCGGCAGAACTATCTGCTGCGCAAGGTCTACGGTCAATTTAGTGTTTTTCACTAAAACCTCGGGCATTTTCGCCGGGTTTGCAGCGATATAATCGGAAGCCCTGTTAATAGCCTTCACGAAGGCGGACGTCAGAGAAGGATTTTTCTCGATCCAGGATTTCTTGGCAAACCAGCTTCCGATCATAAATTCATCGCCGAAGCTCTTGTGCACCGATTTCTCCAGATATCTA
Organism: Desulforhabdus sp.; assembly: GCA_034005055.1. Taxonomy (GTDB): domain Bacteria; phylum Desulfobacterota; class Syntrophobacteria; order Syntrophobacterales; family Syntrophobacteraceae; genus Desulfoferrobacter. The sequence continues at coordinate 1,603 of JAVEVM010000815.1, forward strand.
GCGGTACCATGAGAAATGCTCAGAGTCACAAAGGGCTCCACCGCTAGGATGGCGTCGACAGAGCCATTCTTGAGTGCGGCTTCCATTTGCGGAAAAGGCACTTCCACAAGGCTGATCTGCTTGATGTCCACGTTGTTCGTGTCGGCGAGTACGATCATGCTCAGCTCATTGATATTCCCCAGAGTGTTTATGGCAACCTTTTTGCCTTTCAGGTCGGATATATTTTGGATGGGTGAATCCTTGCCCACCAGAAGACTGTGCACGCGGTGGCCGTCTTCCCTTTCAAGGGCACCTGAAGTCAGAAAGACAAAATCAAAGTCTTTGGTATGTGCGAGGATAATTGAGATCGCATTGGACCAGCCGATTTGGACCTCTCCGGATTCCACTGCCGGCGCGATGACAGCGCCTCCCTTCATCGACTGCTTTTTAACAGTGATCCCTTCCTCTTTGAAAAATCCCATCTCATCAGCCACATAGAGCTGCAGACAGTCTCCGATTGGGATGTAGCCAACCGTAATTGTCGCTTCGTTCTCAGCACTCCAAACAGGAGTAAGAGAAAACCAAGCCGGGATCGCAACTGTTACGAGTGCCATGAAAATTAAAAAGAATCGCCGCATCGTCTTCCTCCCTTTATCTCAGCTGATTTCCACGTGTCTGGACCGGCTGCTCCGGTCTACCCGACCATGCCCGATTCAGCCGGATCAATATACTGGCCGAACCGGCTGTCATTTGCCAGCGCTTCTCCAGCCTGCGTGCCAGGCAAGAATGCTTCGATCCAGTTTGATAAAAATCTTATTCAGCCAGTAACCTACAATTCCCAACATCACAATCCCCGCATACATTTCAGGGATATCGAAGCTTCTCTGCATTTTGAGGATGTAGTGCCCAATGCCATCAACACTTCCTATCATTTCGGCCAGTATCGTGACAATCAAAGAAATGGGAAGACTCGTGCGAAGTCCCGACATAATCTGCGGGGTAGCGGCCGGTACAATGATTTTTTGAACGAGCCGATAGCGGCCGAGGCCAAAGGATCTGGCAGTGTCGATCAGAACAGGATGAACGGATCGCACGCCGTCGATCGTGTTGATTAAGAAGGGAAATGAGCAGGCGAAAAAAACGACGGATACCATCATCATGTAACCAATACCAATAAACAGCATA
>JAVEVM010000816.1:0-2766 GCA_034005055.1 Desulforhabdus sp.
CAGTGAACAAGAAGTCCTGCGCATCGCGGCGGCCGTCGAATCCCGCTCCGAACATCACCTTGCCGCTGCCATTGTCGAAGCGGCTCAATCGACGGGAATCGCGATTCCACCCACGGTTGAATTTCAGGCCATCGCCGGCAAAGGAGCACAAGCCCGAATCAATGGAAAGCTGCACACCATCGGAAGTCACCGCTTCCGGGAAGAGGCAGGCCTTTGCAATGGCCAGGCTTGCAGCGGAATGCTTCAGTTGGAAAATGAAAGGAAAACGGCTGTCATTGTGGCTGATGAAACGGGAGCCCTTGGAATTCTGGCCATTGCCGACGAAGTCCGCCCGGAGAGCGAGTCGGCTTTGCAGGAGCTCCGGTCGTCTGGAGTCGAAAAGATCGTAATGCTGACCGGTGATAACGAGGGAACGGCCCAGGCGATTGCAGAAAATCTCTCCATTGATGACTTCTACGCAGAACTATTGCCCGCAGACAAGGCGGCAATTGTGAGCCAATTGGTGCAGACACACGGCAAGGTGGCCATGGTGGGCGACGGGGTTAACGACGCTCCACCCATGGCCGCCGCCGACATCGGCATTGCCATGGGCGCCATCGGCACCGACACGGCCCTGGAGACCGCAGACATTGCCCTGATGACCGACGACCTTTCGCGATTGCCTTTCCTGATCCGGCTCAGCCGAAGGACGCTGCGAATCATCAAGCAAAACATCGCCTTTTCCCTTTTGGTCAAAGCGGTTTTTATCGGCCTGGCCATTCCCGGGCTGGCTACTTTGTGGATGGCTGTAGGAGCGGATATGGGCGCTTCCCTGTTGGTTATCTTCAATGGCTTGCGGCTGCTGGCTCAAAGGGATGTCGCTTCGGCGGCGTCCTGAAATGCTGAGCACTGCTAAGAAGCAGTATTAACCGAACCAAAGAAGGAGGGGGAAACCGTTGGTTGACGGCAACTTATGGCTGAAGAGGGTGAGGTGGTCTATTTCTGTTGTAATAACACTAAGAGTAAGAATTCTGAGGGGGACAAGAATTGCCATTTTGGGCTGTGCAACCTGTGTTCTCGCCACCGGTTGCGCCACCCCTTCGGCCTATCAGATTCCACCTGAAACAAACCTGTCGAGTCTCGATAAGGTTCTTTCTGTGTCGCATTTCGAGTCGCCCGAGCGAGCTGAATTGGATTTGCTGAAATCTTCCGGCAAAGCTGAGCTGATCATACCAGAGCATCGCGCTGTGAATGCATGGGTTGAGCGCTATACGGGAAAGCAGCGTCGCAGTTTTGAAGCGACTCTCGAACGAGCTCGCCATTACGTCGTTCCCATGCAGAGGATTTTCGTCGAGAAGGGACTGCCAGGGGACCTTGTTTTTTTGGCGCTGGTGGAAAGCGGTTTTTCTCCAACAGCACGTTCGCCTGCCAATGCGGTCGGCATGCACCAGTTCATTGCCGCAACCGGCAAGCGTTTCGGGCTGGAGCACACCAGATGGGTTGACGAGCGTCGTCATCCTCTGAAGTCGGCCCGAGCGGCAGCCGAATACCTTTCTTTCTTATACGACATGTTTAATTCCTGGCCGCTGGCCCTCGCCGCCTACAACTGTGGGGAAAACGCGGTGCAAGACGCCATCAAGCGGAGTGGACTGAAAACCTACTGGGAGTTGATCGAGAAGGGATATTTACCCAAGGAGACCCGCCAGTTCGTGCCCAAAATATTGGCCGCTGTTCGCATTTTGAGACGGCCCGACCGGTATGGGCTCGACTATGACCGTGGCCAGTGGAATCCCCTTTGTGAAACAGTATCAGTACCAAGTGGCTTGAGCCTCGCCTGGCTGAGCAAACGTGCGGGAATACCCTTGGCGGTGCTGAAAAAATGCAACCCCGAGCTGTGCACTGTGAAAACGCCGGCCGATCAGTCTCAATACGGGCTATGCGTGCCTACTGGAAAAGGAGAAATTGTCGCCGCACTGGCGGGATCCGGAGACACATCGAAAAAGCCGGCCATGATGGCCCACAAGGTCAACCCGGGTGACACCCTGTACGCCATTGCGAAAAGATACGGAATCTCCGTTGCGGCACTTGCCGCCGAAAATCGCATGAAGCCTTCACAACCGCTAAAGATAGGTCAACTGCTGACCGTCACAGCGAGAACGGCGATTATGGCAAAAAAAGATCGGCAAAATGGAACCTCTTCGACAAGAAATGAAATCAGCGCGCATTCGGCGCGAGTTTGCCGGTCCGGCTTTTATCAGGTGAGACCGAGCGATTCGCTTTGGACAATTGCCCAACGTTTTGGCGTTCCCTTAGAGCAGCTTCGCTCACACAATGGGATCTCGCGAGCTGAAACATTACGTTCCGGAGATAGTCTGCGTATTTGCGGCATCACTGCCTATTCAGGAAGTTAATGGGTGAAGCTCAGGCTATGGTTTGGTGCAAATTAGAAGGGACTATTTTCCATTATGATTAAAGTAATCAAACAACACAGCAAAATAGCTTTATTGATTTTGTCAGCCTCGGGTTTGGCCATTGCAGCACTATCCGGCCTTTCAGCGCATATCGACTGGCTTGCGAGCCTGTGCACACAAGGCGGGAGCGGGTGCAGGGAAACCGCCGGCTTCGCCATCCTGCGTCTGCCGCTATGGCTTTGGGGCGGGATCTTCTACCTAAGCATGCTCCTGATTATTTTACGAGCTCCGTCTTTCACATTTCTGTGGGCTGCCGCGGCATTCGGTCTTGAGTTCAACCTGCTGCGAATTATGTTCGCGATAGACGTTATTTGCC
>JAVEVM010000817.1:0-2760 GCA_034005055.1 Desulforhabdus sp.
GGTTGTTGCATGGATGAAACAACCGCCTTGGCCCATCTCATCCTCCCCACCCACACCCCGCTTGAATGCTGGGACGACTACAGTCCGGTCAGGGGCATCGTCGGATTGCTGCAGCCCGTTATGGGAAACGTCTTCGATACCAGACACCTGGGGGACGTATTGATCTCAAGCGGTAAAAAAGTGAAGGGAAGCGGGAATTTTCCCTGGGCTGATTTTTACCAACTGCTGCGTGAAAGCTGGGCTCAGACCTGGCAGGATTCAGGTTCAGATAAGAGCTTCGATGACTTCTGGCTCAAAGCTGTGCAAGCAGGTGGCATCTGGCAAGAGCAAGAAAGCGGATCAACTGAAGTTAAATTGCGTTTGCCCTCGGCTTTCCCGTTTCCTGATCCCAAACTCCAGCAGAGGGACGAAGGCAGCTTCCATTTCACCGCCTACCCGTCCATTCAGTTTTTCGACGGCAGAGCGGCAAATCGACTATGGATACAAGAGCTTCCGGACCCCATGACGCAAATCACCTGGGGCGGATGGCTTGAGATACACCCTGAGACCGCAGCAAGGCTTAAGATCCAAAAGGGCGATTTGCTCGAGGTGCGCTCGTCTCACGGCGTTTTACAGGCCCCCGCAATTCCCATCCAGACAGTCCCCAGGGATTCTTTAGCGATGCCTCTCGGTCAGGGGCATACCGATTACGGCCGATTTGCCACCGGACTGCCGGCCAATCCGATGGAGCTTTTCCCGCCCGATATCGATCCACTGTCAGCCGGCCTGGTTGGACCATCCTTTTCGGTATCGATCAAGAAGTCGGATGAGCGTTTCGACGTGGCCAACACCGACGGAAGCCTTTTTCAGCATCACCGAGATATCGTCCAGACCGTCTCCTACGAGGAATATAGCCAAGCTGCGGCATCCGGATACAAACCGGTCATCGATTATCCCATGCCTACGGGCTTCGACCCGGGCAAAGATTTTTATCCGCCGCATCCGCATAAAGATTATCGCTGGGCTATGGTGGTCGATTTGGACCGCTGCATCGGCTGCGGTGCATGCGTGATGGCCTGCTACGCAGAAAACAATGTCGCCGTTGTGGGCCGGCAGCAAGTGCTTAAGGGCCGCGAAATGTCATGGATAAGGGTGCAGCGATACTTCGAAGAATATAAGACGGCGGCCAAATGGCTGGTAATGCTCTGTCAGCACTGCGATGAGGCCCCCTGTGAATCGGTTTGCCCCATCTTTGCTCCCCATCACAGTGTCGAAGGATTGAACAACCAGGTCTATAACCGCTGCTTCGGTACGCGATTCTGCTCGCAAAACGATCCCTACAAGGTGAGAAGGTTCAACTGGTTCATGTTCACGCGTCCCACACCGTTGGACTGGCAGCTTAACCCCGATGTAACGGTGCGGCAGAAAGGGATCATGGAAAAGTGCTCCTTTTGCGTGCAGCGTATTATAGAAGCCAAAATCAAAGCTAGAAAGAAAGACCGGAAGGTACGGGATGGGGATTTTACCACCGCCTGTGCGCAAACCTGCCCGACCAATGCGTTGATTTTCGGCAGTCTCATGGATCCGGACAGCCGTGTATCCCAATTGATTAACGACCCCAGAGCCTATCAAGTGTTCCGGCATCTCAATACCAAGCCGGCGGTTATTTATCTGAAAAGGCTGACTCGAGAAGTCTGAGTGAAGCCCATACGGGGTTCGGGCAACAACTGGCCGACAAGAAGTGATAGGAGCTTATGCAAGGCATCACCTACGGCGAGATCGATGATAAGATACTTGCCACCCTTTCTCCACCGGGCAAGCTTTACTACTTAATGTTGGCCGGCTGTGCGACCGGTATTTTGATCGGCCTTGCCTGCTGGGGCTATCAGATTGCAACTGGGCTGGGTGTTGCCGGAATACTGCACCCGGTAATGTGGGGCACCTACCTGATCAACTTCGTATTTTGGGTTGGAATCGCTCACTCGGGAACCTTGATTTCGGCTATTCTCTACCTGTTTAAGGCTCGCTGGCGAACGCCTCTGGCGCGCAGTGCAGAAGCAATGACAGTGTTTGCGGTGTCGACTGCAGGGCTCTTTCCTTTGATTCACCTGGGTCGGGTGTGGATTGTCTATTGGATTCTTCCCTATCCGAATCAGAGAAACCTGTGGCCTAATTTTCAGTCCCCTCTGGTGTTTGATGTCATCGCCATTTCAACTTACCTCACCGTGAGCCTCCTATTCTGGTATACCGGTCTAATCCCGGACCTTGCCACAGTTCGTGACAGGGCTTCGGGTATCCGGCGTAAGATCTACGGCATTCTGTCCCTTGGCTGGACGGGGTCCGATCGAGAATGGAACCACCATGGAACCGCGTATCTCTTGTTTGCCGCTCTAGCCACACCACTCGTCATATCCGTTCATAGCGTAGTATCGTGGGATTTCGCTCTGGGGATTGCCCCCGGCTGGCACAGCACCATATTCGCCCCTTACTTCGTCGCCGGCGCCATTCACTCCGGTCTGGCAATGGTTCTGACCCTGCTCATTCCCCTCAGGCGTATTTTTAAACTGGAAAACATCCTCACCATGCATATCTTCGAAAATGTGGCAAAGACCATAGTTTTCACTGGATTGATCATGGGCTACTCCTACCTCACGGAGTCCTTCATCTCCTGGTACAGCGGCAATGCGACCGAGTGGGCAATCTTCCATTGGCGCGCAACCGGCCCTTACGCTTTCCTGTTCTGGATGATGGTCGCTTTCAATTCCATCGCTCCGCTTGCTT
>JAVEVM010000818.1:0-2756 GCA_034005055.1 Desulforhabdus sp.
ATCTTGCCTCGTTTTACGAGCGCAGTGCTCGGACCGCGGAAATCGACCATTTCGGCGATCCCGAAGTAATTGCCTTCAACATGGAAGAGAACTTCCGCCAATTGGAGCCTTTGTGGGAGACTGGGTGCCGGCGGAAAAGTGGGAATTCATTCGCCAGGTGAGCCGCGCCTTTTTTGAGCATCGGCAACAGCTCTTCAAACGAAGAGTCGAGACCAACCGTATAAAAGATGGACACGGAGATCTGCGGGCGGAACATATCTACTTCTACGACGGCATACAGATCATCGACTGCATCGAATTCAATGATAGATTTCGTTATGGCGATGTAATCGCCGACCTTGCTTTTCTGCATATGGATCTGGAGCACCTGGGTCGACCCGATCTAAGCCGGATTATTCTGGCAGCCTACGTTGAACAGGCCGACGACCCCGAGCTTTACAGCCTGATTGATTTCTACGCAGCCTATCGCGCAGTGGTGAAGTTGAAGGTGGCGTGTCTGCGCTCGGCCGAAGCCCGGGAGCAGGATAAAGAGGCTCTTAGGGTTGAGGCACAGGGTTTTCTGCAACAGGCCTACCGCTACGCTCTTCAATTCAGTCGCCCGACGCTTTGGCTGTTCTGCGGTCTGCCGGCCACGGGAAAATCGGCTCTGTCCCGCCAGATTGGTGAAGATCTTTCCCTGGAGGTACTACAGACGGACGAAATCAGGATGCAAGGGGAAGGCTGCCCGATGTCGGCAGGCGTCGTGCCTTACGGGGAAGGTCCTTACCGCCTGGAACTGCGCCACCGGGTGTATGCACAGATGTTTGCCAGGGCCCAGGAATTGCTCAAAGGCGGTCAATCGGTGGCGCTGGACGCGTCTTTTTCGCGAGCGAAATGGCGGCAGGACGCTCGTCAATTGGCAGCCGACTTGGATACCAATTTCATTGTCGTTGAGTGCACATGCCGTGAGGAAACGATGCGCAAGCGCTTGTTGCAGCGCGAGGACGAATCGGGATTCTCCCACGCCCGGGTCCACCATCTTGTCCAGATGAAGAAAGCCTTCGAACCGGTCGTCGAGCTGACTCCGGATATGCACCTGCGGGTCGATACCGACCGCCCCTTCCTGCATGTCCTTGATGAAATATTAAAAGAAGGCTATGCGCGCAAGTGTGAGCAAATCAAGGCAATCCTTTGAACTATTCCGGCACACCGACTCCTTTGCTGTAAGTGCCCAGCACTTTTAAAAATTCCGTTCGGTTCCTGAGCTCTTCCAACAATTCCCGATATTCCTCATCTTCGATGTCCACCTCCACATCGGCGTAGAACAAATATTCCCAGGGCTTGCTGTGGATCGGGCGCGATTCGAGCTTGACCAGATTGATCTCCCTTTCCGCGAATAACCGCAAGGTCTCATAGAGACTGCCGGGAGTATCGCTTACCGAGTAAATGAGCGACGATTTGTTTTTCGGGCCGTCTAGGAAGGGATCGTTTGATATCACCACGAATCGTGTGAAATTGCGCGGGTTGGTTTCAATGCCTTCCTGCAGGATGCTCATGTGGAAGATCTCAGCCGCTTCTTTGCTGGCGAGCGCCGCTTCCAGCGGATCGTTGTTCTCCTTAACCCGGTGTACCGCGGTAGCCGTGTCCTTGCAAGCAACCAGATCCCAATCCGGATGCTTTTCCAGAAATTCACGGCACTGCTGGAATACCTGCGGGTGCGAATAGACCCGTTTGATGGACGCGATCGAAGTCGTGGGATGGCTGATGAGATTGTGTTGAATTCTAAGTGTGATCTCCCCCACAATTTTGAGATCGTATTCGAGCAGCAGGTCATAGTTTTCGTGAATGCTTCCGGTCAAGGAATTTTCCACCGGAATAATGCCAAGACTTGCCCCTCCATTCAGAACGGTCTCGAATACCTCGCGAAACGACACGCAATTTAAGTGCGGAAACTCGGAGCCGAAAAACTGCACGCAGGCCTTGTGGCTGAATGATCCCGGAACTCCGGCATAGAGCGCGCGGGTCGGAGCCTTGCCGGCTCCGGCTTGTTTCTTCATGGCTTTGGCCTTGTCGATATAGGCATAGTCCAGTTGTTTCCCAACTACCGGGGCAATCACGTAAAGGTCTCGCATGAGTTGTTTGAATTGCTCGGGATAAAGGCTCTGGGGACCGTCCGAGAGAGCCTTGTCCGGTTCGGTATGTACCTCGATGATCACACCATCGGCTCCGGCGGCAATAGCGGCCCGCGCCATGGGGCTTACTTTTTCCCGAATGCCGGTGGCATGGCTGGGATCGATGATGATTGGCAGATGGGTCAACTTTTTAATGACCGGAATGGCAGTGAGGTCCAGGGTGTTTCTGGTGTATCTCTCGAAGGTCCTGATTCCTCGCTCGCAGAGAATGACCTGATCGTTTCCTTCAGACAGGATGTATTCGGCGGACATCAGCCACTCTTCGATGGTGCCCGACAGACCGCGCTTGAGCAGTACCGGTTTGCCTATCCTGCCCACGCACTTGAGCAGTTCGAAGTTTTGCATGTTGCGCGCGCCGATCTGCACAACATCCACATATTTGACCATGAGATCGGCCTGGCTCGGGGAGGTCATCTCGGTGACGACTCCCATTCCGGTTTCAGCTCTTACCTCGGCGAGTATTTTCAGCCCCTCCTCACCCAGACCCTGAAATGAATATGGAGAGGTGCGCGGCTTGATCGCCCCGCCCCGGAACAAAACTCCGCCGTTTTTCCGCACCATCCGGGCTATCTCCAGGGTTCGTTT
>JAVEVM010000819.1:0-2755 GCA_034005055.1 Desulforhabdus sp.
ACCGGAACAGCAGCTTTGCACGGCTCCCCCCGGGAGCTGTCCACGAGGCTCAAGCAAACCATCTACAACCAGACCTCTTTGACCTGTTCTATCGGCATTGCTCCAAACAAATTCCTCGCAAAAATCGCCTCCGACATGGACAAGCCCGACGGATTGACAATAATCGAGGAAGATGATGTAGCAGATCTTCTACACTCCTTACCCATCGCCAGGATCCCTGGAATAGGCAAGAGGACCGGTCAGCTCCTCAAAGATCTGGGAATCTTGACGGCGGCAGATGTTCTCAGGTTTCCCCTGCCGTTTTGGCTCAAGCGGTTGGGAAAGGGCGGCGCCAACCTTTATGAGAAAGCACAGGGGATTGATTCTTCACCGGTCACTTCTCACGCCGAGCCAAAATCCTGCAGTGCCGAAGATACCTTCTCAACCGATCTCAGTGATCCTGCAGAGCTGCGCAAATGGTTGTTGTTGCAGGCGCAAAATGTAGGGCGGGATCTGCGCAGAAACGGCCTCTTCGGGCGAACGGTTACCGTCAAAATCAAGTTTGCCGACTTCAGGGTGGTCACCAGGAGTCGTACGCTGCAGCAGCCGACCAATTGCACACACGCCATCTTCCAGGTGGCCGGTCAATTGTTTGACGAAGTGAAGATATCGGGGAAAATCCGTTTAACGGGAGTCGGCGTATCGAACCTGTGCACTGCTGTACCGCAGTTGAAGCTCTTCCCTCAAGCTTCCGTATTGCGACAACAGCGTTTGGACCAGGCCATTGACGATATAGAAGCCCGGTTTGGCAAGAAGGCTGTCAAGCGAGGCACCCTGTTCGATTTTGATCCTCGATAGCGACAGTTTGACCCGGATACTGAAAGGAGTGGCTTCATGTTGAAGGAAAACCTGTCGGCTCATATTGGAGAGGCGGCATTGATAGATTTGACCCGAGAAATGATCCGATTCAATACGATCAATCCGCCGGGAGATGAAATTTCCATCGCCAGACGACTGGTAAAGAGAATGGCGGAACTGGGTCTCGATGCCGAGGTGAAGCCTTTTTCCGAAACCCGGGCCAATGTGCTGTGTCGGTTGACAGGGGCGGGCACTCGACCCGCTCTGGTCTTTTGCGGCCACATTGATACCGTCCCGTTCGGCTCGGAAAAATGGCAGTATGATCCTTTGGCAGCGGAAGTGGTTGATGGCAGGATTTATGGCAGAGGAGCCGCCGACATGAAAGGCGGATTAGCGGCAATGATTGTCGCCGCTTCGGCAATCCGGCGTGCCGGCGTGCAGCTCCAAGGGGATCTCGTTCTCGCTCTGACTGCTGGAGAAGAGGTGGACTCCATAGGCGCAGCTCACTTTCTGCAGGAAGGTCTGCTTGCCGGCGCCGGTGCCTTGATTATTGCAGAGCCCACCGGGCTGGAGATCTGTTGTGCGGAAAAGGGAGCGTTGTGGCTGGAGATAATCATGAGCGGAAAGGCTGCGCATGCCTCTTCTCCCCATTTGGGAAAGAACGCGATCGTCCCTATGGCCGCCTTGGTCCAGAGTTTGAAAAAATGGTTTACCCCCCCTTTGAGCCATCCGCTTCTCGGTGTCCCAACCATGAACATCGGGACCATCGAAGGCGGCTTCAAAACCAACGTGGTTCCGGATCGATGCCGATTGACCGTCGATTTTCGCACGATCCCCGGCCAGAATGTCACCAGCATGAGGCAGACCGTTGAAACCCTTACTCGTGAGGCTGCAGAGCTGGAAGGAGTCGAATGGGATTTGCGGATAATAAATGAACGCGAGCCTGTGAGCACTTCCCCGGATGATCCCTTTGTCCAGCTTTGCTTGAAGAGCTTGCGAGGCATCGCTAGAGACCAATCGGCCGCAGGCGCTGTCTCGTACTACACCGACGGCGCGGTGCTGGCGCCGGCCCTGCGAACACCGATGGTCATCTTCGGCCCGGGTGAAGCTGTCTGCGCTCACCAGGCAGACGAATGGGTTGGAGTCGAGAGTCTCCGTCTGGCGGCAATGGTGTAAGCTGACATTGCCGCCCGTCTGCTCGGATGAGAAATGCCAGTAAAAAGATGACGATCGTTATATCGGTTCAAACTTCAATCAGTAGCCGGCCCAAACAAAGCTCAACTGAGTACGGCCTCCGCTCCCAACACGGGCCGTCTTTCTAAACGTTTTGCCCAATGTGGTTGCCGACACAGTATAGGTTCCGGGCGGCAGCTGCGCATAAAACCAGGGGCCGTTCGACACCGCTTGCAGCGCGGTGTTCCCCCCGCTTCCCGTAATCACGACTTGAACGTCCGACAGAAAATTGCCTTGCTGAACTGAAAAGATCAGCTTCAAATTATAGCTTCGGCCGATCATCTCCAATTCCTCGCGTTCATCCAGTCCAATTCCTCCGCTTATGTATGATACTCCACCATAGTTCTGGACTTCGATAGACTGCGCCGAAGCCATCGATACCATACCTGACAAGCTTGCAGTCACTGCCAGGATGAATACGCCCAAAATTGCCGTGCTCTTCTTAAACATATCGCCTCCTTAATCGGTAAACGTTCAGCCCATCATGTCAGGCAAACCCCAGATGCCAGTTAAGCCTCTCGCTGCCGGCACCAGGAGTTTGTCCAAGAATACGCTCTTCATATAGCGCACTCCTTTAGGGCTGCCAGTCTAAACAGGGCTAAAGCCGTGCGCTACCTATTCTCGGACAATCTCACTTCGTTATCTTCATTTAATAGTTCGCCTTGTATAAAAAGCAATAGAGATC
>JAVEVM010000820.1:0-2752 GCA_034005055.1 Desulforhabdus sp.
CGGCGAAACCTTGAGCCAGGGGAGTACAGCACGCAGCACCAGCGCGAGTTGCAGCGCGCCGATGAGAATCTCGATACCTTGGATAAGCATTTTGATGATCATAGTGCCGCATTATACCATAACGCAAGTCGACCACGAATCTAACACGAATAGATACCGCACCCTCATGGATCTGCGTATCAGCAGCGGATGGAAATTCTACAATCACTTGACAAGTCTTATGCTCACCAGAGCACCGAAAAAGGTTGTGAAAGAGATAATTACGGCGCTTGCAAGGCATTCCATTGCAAAGACCCCGGACGGACAGAGTTTGTAAGACACCATTGCAAACATTAACACCATTGACAATGTCTGCAAAAGCGCAAGCAAGATTCGTGCCCGTCTAGAAGTTTTCAAAAGATGCATAACTCGAGGGTTATACTTTTGCAGATAGAGAATTCCAGCAAGTTCTGAAATTGGACAAACCAATGCTAACGCAGCAACAAGAACAATTCCAACGGTCCCCATGGCGACCTCCAATTACAGACTCCGTCGTCTTTCCACCCATTTAAGCATTTGCCATGTATTCCAAACACATAGCATACTGAAGAGGAACCCACTAAGCGTACTAACTGCAATCAAAACGAGAATGCCCATCAAGGTCATCTGCACTTGAGTTCGGAAAAGCCCCCCTGAAAATGCGCTAAACCCAAAAAGAAACCCTAAAGCTCCGCTAATCTTTAAATACCTGCTGCGTTTATCCCAAGATTCTCGGTCAAAAACAGGGAAAAGCGGCGACAGAAAAGCTGGAACGCACAGTAACATTATTAGCATCCCCCAGAATCGCAATATATTCATTCCACTCTCCCAATCTTTGAGCCACTTAACCAGCGATATACGATCACTACCCGCAGCAAAGGCCAGACAATTTGTTCGAATAGTTTCATCCCCATTCCTTTTATCTCTCGGCAAAGGAGTCGGATATGCCGCAGCGCCAGGGCATCCGCGTCTTTACTGGAGATGAGTTCTCAGTCCGGTTCGTCTTTCTGCTCCAGGAGAAAATTGCCCAAGGTCACAAGTTCATTGGCGCTCAAATGATCGAAGTAGCTCTCCAGGTCCGGTCTTACTTCATCGAGGCTTTCACCGGAGAAACTCACCGAGCCGAAATCCCGGATCAGACTCCCGTCCGACAAGTAGATTCCCGTCTCCAACAAAAGCGAATCGCCGGTTGTCGAGACATCGATCGTCAGCTCTATCGGTTCTTCATCTCGATAGAGAAGGCGCGCACAGGAAATATAAGCAAGGAAAAAACCATTCTCGTTCATCCATGCGTCGGGCCTAATGGTGAACCCTTTGTCCGCTACCCCAGGTATAGCAGCAAGCTTACACGCAAGTAATTTCATCTTCTCTTCCAACAGGGGAAGAAGCTGCCTTCTATCCACCATATTTTTCCAGGAAATCTTCTCCCGCCTCCCGAATATCATAATCCGAATGCTCGGAAGCTCTGCGCGCCAGCTTGAGAGTCAAATCACGATCGATTCCTGCACACAACTCAAGCACAAGTCGCCACTGCAAAAAATCATCCGTAGGAAGCAGCGGCTCCACGGCTTTCTCGATGTGAGCTCTTACCCATTCGGGTGGCATCGTCGCAATGATGTTGCGGATAGCCCACGAGGATCTTTCCGAGCGTCCACCCAGGAGAACCAAATCGTCGAAAAGCGCCTCGAGTTCCTCGACCTTCAAATAATCCAGGAAGAAGATAGCTGGCATTCTGTGACCCTTTGAACCATAAAAGGCTTTTCGAATCAGGGCTACCCGGTCCACATCCTCCGAAAGGAATGCGCTGGTTGCCAAAAGGAACGCCTCATAAACTTCAACAAGACGGTCCCAAATGATCTCATCCCTGCTTGGAGACTGTTCATCCGCCATCTTTACAGTTGCACCTCGTTTTACCGTGTGGCACTTCACATTTGCCTTTGCCCGAAAATGGCACGGCCGACGCGCACCAGCGTCGCCCCTTCTTCGATGGCGACCTCGAAATCGTCCGTCATCCCCATCGAGAGGTGATGCCAGGCCACCTGCGGAAGCTGCTCCTGCAGGGCTTCGCGCAGCCCGCGCAAAGATGCAAAGACCGGGCGCACCGTCTCCGGGTCATCCGCCAACGGCGCCATCGTCATCAGCCCCTCCACGCGCAGGCCGGGGAGGGACACCATCGCAGCGACCTCCCGGAAGAAGGGCTCGCGCACCTGCGGCTCATACTCCCACCCATAGAGGGCATAACCGGCCTTGCTCTCCTCGCCGGAGACGTTGCATTCGATGAGCACGGGGAGCATTTTCCCCACAGCCGACGCCAGACGGCTCAGCTTTTCCGCCAGCACCAGCCGATCCACCGAATGCACGTAATCGAAATGAGCGACCACGAGATCGGCCTTGCGGCGCTGGAGGGAGCCGATCATGTGCCAGACGGGGTGGTCCGCCCCCACCGCGGCGGCAACCGCGGGGATCTTCTCCGCGCCTTCTTCAGGACGATTCTCCCCGAAGTCCCGCTGGCCGCACTCCCAGGCGGCCAGGACTGCCTCGGCGGGATGGGTTTTGCTCACGGCGACAAGGCGGACGTCGGTCGGCGCGCGGCCGACCCGCAGTGCCGCCTCTGCCATCCGCATCTGCACCTGCTCCAGGTTCCGACGGATTTCCTCACATGCATCCAAAGTTATCCCTCCTGAGGGTTGAGTTTACGGCCAAGTCATGGCAATGGATCGACACACTTACCAGG
>JAVEVM010000821.1:0-2745 GCA_034005055.1 Desulforhabdus sp.
TTCAGATCCCGCTGACTTGTCAATTCTGGCGCGATTATTGTTAACGAAAAGATCAAAGAGTGCGATTTAGGAATTGTGCTCAGAAGGTTTGCTTTAATAGCTGGCACCCGGTGATTAAACTATGATCTCAATGGAGCTTCTTGGATGGGAGGCAAATAATGAAAAAAAGATCTACACTATTGTGGTCGGTATTCATTTTTAGTTTTTTGACCCTATTGGCGGCGGCCCCGCAAATTGAGGCGCAGTCGGGGCAACCAGAAGATGAACGATCGGTGATGGTCGGTCGCGTTTCGCATGTCGAAGGGAAGCTTTTACGCTACGTGCCGGATGAGCAGGATTGGGTTGCAGTCGTTAAGGATGCACCTTTTGGCTTTTATGATGCCTTGTACTCCGAAGAAGCTGGACGCGCCGAATTGATTATGCCAAACGAAACCTGGGTGCGGGTTGGGGGTGATACACAGATTCAGTTGATCACTCTGGAGGAAGGCGTAACCGAAGTTGATGTCGCTTCTGGAACGGCTCGTTTTTATAACAAGGGTCAAGCTGGGATTATCAAGGCCACAACACCTTTCGGCTACGTTACTGCTCCCCCGAATACCAGCTTTGATCTGTATGTGGGTAATGAATCCGTGGAGGTCCTGGCGCTGTCCGGGCGAGTTGATTTTGTGCAAGCGGATTCCAATACACGGTATGAGGTCTCTGCCGGATCATCTGCTCTTCTGGCCGATAGTCGGCAGGTCACTTTGAGCGATTCGTACGTCGACGCTGACTGGGATAACTGGAATAGGCAAAGAGATCAGCTTTGGTCCAATCGAACACGAGTGGCGGGCGACTCTGTTGAGTATTTGCCGTCGCAGCTGCAGCATGATGCCTATGCATTGGAGGAAAACGGAAGATGGGACAGAGTCCAGTATGAGGGCGAGTATCGATACTTTTGGCGCCCGACGCGGGTTGCGGCGGGATGGGCCCCATACACCATGGGCAGATGGACCATGTGGTACGGTGACAACTGTTGGATTCCGGCTGAGCCTTTTGGATACCTGACACATCACTATGGCAGCTGGGTTTCCGTCGGCGGATTGTGGTACTGGGCACCACCGGTGGCAAGGGCTGCTGTCCGCATCGGTCCACCAAGACCGCTGCTTCCAATACCATTCGCCTGGTATCCGGGACGCGTGGCCTGGGTATATTCCGGAGTGCGTATAGGTTGGATACCGCTTGCTCCTTTTGAGCCGTTTTACGCCAGAAGATTGTGGGGACCACGCGTCGTGGTTGTTCGAGATATCGCACGCATCAATATCCATCCGCGCAATTTCAGGTATGTGGATCACGCTGTTATCATCAATCAGAACAATTTCTATAGGGTAAACACCTATAGAAATGTCCTCCTCAGGAACATAAACAACGTCACCATCATCAATAACTTCCGGGCGGCTCCGATTGTCAACGACCTTGTCATCAGGGACATCAACAGGATTCCTCAGCGGTTCAATTTCACCAATGTCAGGGTGGAGCGCAAACCTCATCGCACCACCATCGATCGGATCCAGCGTAATCAGGCGATTGCGCAACGCAATGTGAATGTTACGGCTCAAAGCGTGCGCCGCAATGTGAATCAAGTCAAACTGAGCACCCCTGCCAAAGGAGTGAGAATAGCTGAACCGAAAGTCAGGGCGAAGCTTGTTCCCGCAAATCAGGTTAATAAGCCGGTCAATCAGGTGAACTTCCGGGAAAGGCAGCTCAAGAGCAAGCCGAAACAAGTGGGAGCGCCGGGGCCGCCCACACAGAGAAGAGAACCGGGCAAGCCTCCGGTCGGTAAACCGCCCGCGCCTTCATATCAGCCTGCACCTGGCCCGAGCAGCAGACCGCAGGGACCAGCGGGGAAGCAAGTACAGCCCGTTCCCAAAAGAGAGCAGGCTAAGCCACCCGCTGGCAAGCAGGCGGGCAAACCTGCGGCTCCTTCGGATCAGCCGGCAACATACCAAGGAGGCAAGCCCCAGAAGGCGATAAGGACTCAGGCCGAGCCGGCTGCCAGACCACAGGCGAAACAACCCGGCGCGGGCAAGCAGATTGGCAAACCGTCCGGACCTTCACAGCAAACTGCTTCACCCCCGAGTGGCAGACAGGCAGATCCATCGCAAAAGGCCCAAAAACCTGCGCGAGGACAACAGGTGCAGCCCGCTTCGCAAGGCCGAAAAGCACCAACTGCCGCAACTCAACCGGGACAGGCCAAGCAAACAGGCCCAAAAAAGACCAAGTCACAAAAGGAATTGGATGCAGAGATACGGGCCGGGAAAGGTCAGGGCGGACTGCAAGCACCACCCTGGCAATCTCCTCCTCGCTAGCCTGCGCCTGAAGGTTTGACGTACCACAAGGGTATCGAGGCTACCTGGTACGACTAATTCAAAATGAAGAGGGAGGGATGCCCCCAAACCCCTCCCTTTTTGCTCCGTCTCTCTGCGGAAGCTGAGGCCAGATTATTATGCGATTTTCCGGTGTACAAACAACATCAAACTGTCACGCTCGACTTTTTTCGATAGAAGCAGATTCAGTCTTGCATGCAGAAAAAGGGAGCATGATTGGAAGTGAATAGAGGAGGATCTTCTCTTAAGATGGACGCTATGACGGGATGCCTTTTGAATTCCCTGTCAAAGAACTGCCTTACCAGTGCTCTGTGCCATCCCTTGGGATGAATGAATCCGGTATAGAGGGAAAGGTCACCTTCGTACATTAATCCAGTTTGAA
>JAVEVM010000822.1:0-2742 GCA_034005055.1 Desulforhabdus sp.
AATCCAAGTCTTTGAAATCAATTATTAAACTTGTTTCTCCTGCGCTCACCAGACCGAGCAGCCTCTTTTCAAAATCATCCGAAGTATTCGAATCCAGCCGCCCCTTCGGAACAAGTATAACGACCCCGTTTTGACGTTTTTCGGTCACTTCCATGGACCTGTTCTCCTCTCGTGATTCATTTCGGTTTTGAACCGCAGAGCCCTAAGCAGTCGATCTTACCAGGCCAGGCCGATTCATATTCCCCATAAAAAGTGACAGCCTTCAGGTAGATGGCAGCACCTCAGTGACTTCAAACATCTTGGCCACCCATTCGAAACAGGCCTGCAAGTTATAGATTACAATATAAAATGCTTGTCAGTACGTCAATAAACAAGTAAAGATTTATCATCCCAGCAAAGACATCAATTCACTTGCTCACTATTGGAGAAAGGCTAATGCCAGGGTGGTCAACCACGGATACCGGTCACGGGCTCCTGAGGGCCGGTTTCGATGAATCTGTGAAACAATGCAGACACTTACAGCGTGAGCTCGAGGCCGGTTTTTGCAGCTCCCGAGATGGCAACCTGAAGAGGAGGATTGCATGACGATCACCAAACGCCCGTTGATGTATTGGGTCAAGACCAGCAATCTCAAGCTACAAATTCTCCTGTTGATCGTCATTCTGGTTACGGTGACAACGCGCGTCATTCCGCTGGAAATGCAGAAAAAGATCGTCAACCAAGCAATTGGTATGAAGAAGATCGATCTACTGTTTTTGTACTGCGGCTTTTACCTCGCTTCAGTTGTAATCGCCAGCGGCATGAAATTCGTCATCACCTATCTTCAAACCCTGTTGGGGCAACAGGCTCTCACCAGAATCCGCAAAGAGATGTTCGATCACATCCTGCAATTGCCACTCAGTTTTTTCCGCAAGACCTCTTCCGGCTTGGTGGTCTCTTCGCTGGTCACAGAAGTCGTTTCGGCCAGTGAGTTCGTCGGACAGGCGATCGCCGTACCGGTCACCAATCTGCTCACTTTGCTCGCTTTCGGCGGATACATGTTCTACCTCAATCCGCTTCTTGCCTGCCTCAGTCTCATTATATATCCTATCGTAATCGCGATCATTCCAAGAATGCAGCGACGCTCCAACGAAGCGAACAAACAACGCGTGGATATCACGCGCGCATTGAGCAGCAAGATCGGGGAGACCATATCCGGAATCCATGAAGTTCATGCCAACGGCAGTTATCGCATCGAAAACAGAAAATACGGCGTCTTTGTCGAGCAGCTGCAAAGGACTCGCATCACCTGGACTCTGTATAAGCAAGGGATCAAGACTCTTAATAATTTCTTTCAGAATCTTGGGCCATTCACTCTTTTTATAGTGGGCGGTTACCTGGCAATCCATGGACGCTTCGATCTGGGCGCACTAGTGGCTTTTCTATCAGCTTACGACAAGCTTTATGATCCCTGGAAAGAGCTGATGGATTTCTATCAGACTTACCAGGATGCCAGCGTCAGTTACGTCCGACTCATGGAGTATTACGACCTGGAGCCCGAGCATCTTACCGAACCGATTGATCGCGAACCCTTCCCATTGAAGGGCGCCATTCAGGTAAAAGATCTTTCATTCACTGTGGCGGGAGGCATCCAGCTACTAAAACAGGTGAGCCTGGAGCTCAATCAGGGAGAGCAGCTTGCTCTGATCGGCTTTTCCGGAAGCGGCAAAAGCACACTCGCTCAATGCATCTCTCAGCTCTACACATACACCGGAGGTAGTGTTCAAATTGATGGTCATGAGGTGAACGACCTTACCAAGAGGGATCTCGCCCTGAACATGGGGGTCGTTGCTCAGTCGCCTTTCATTTTCGACGGCACCATTAAGGAGAACCTGCTCTACTCATGCCAGGCCATGCTGGAGGATAATGGAGCCGAAAGCGGGGAGGAGCTGCCCACGCTCGATGAAATGATTGAAGTGATCCAGCAGGTGGGCCTGTTTGTCGATATACTGCGATTCGGTCTCAATGCCCTGCTGGCAGCCGATCAGGAAGCGGAGCTGGTTGACAAGCTCATCAGAGTAAGAGAAAATTTTCAAAATCAATTCGGCCGCGACCTTGCCGAATTTGTCGAATTCTTCGATGAGGAGCGGTATCTCTATTTTTCCTCGGTGGCTACTAACCTAATCTTTGGGAATCCAAACAAACCCGAGTTTACCGCCGATCAATTGGCAAATAACCAGTACTTTCTGGACTTTCTGGACGAGGCTCAGCTTAAGAACTCGTTAATTAGCTTGGGACACCAATTGGCCGAACAGACGATGGACATTTTGGCTAACCTGCCGCCCGATGAGATCTTCTTCCAGCAAAGCCCGATATCCTCAGACGAGTTCGAAGATTACCGGGCTCTTGTGGGGCGAACCGCGGGAGCAAGGTTGCATGATTTATCCGAGCAGGAGCAACACCTGTACCTGAAGCTCTCCCTTCGGTTTACCCCTGGTCTCCATAAGATCGTGGCTCTGCCGGAAGTGGTTGAAAAACTGATTCTCGACGGTCGATTCCTCTTCAGGAAGAAAATTCAACAGGACCATCCGGGTGTAATAAGTTTCTATAGAATGTCCGAGTACATTCATTCCCAGACAATCCTGGATAACATCTTGTTCGGCAAACCACGATCTGATCATCCCAAGTCGCAGGAGCGTATCAACCAGAGCATCATCCATTTGCTCATCGAAGAAGTTCTGCTGGAGCAAATTGTCGAGCTCG
>JAVEVM010000823.1:0-2742 GCA_034005055.1 Desulforhabdus sp.
ATCTCTATTTTCTGAAACAGATCTACGGGATCCTTGAAAATACCGTGGACGACTCCCAATCTCAAACCTTTGGCAAAAATGCTGTCCTTACCCGAAGTTATGATCAAATCTCCCACTTGTACATCCACATTTCCCCGAACGTATTTTAAAATACATGCGTTTGAATCCTTGCCGCTCAGAATTCCCCGCACTCGATTGCGCTGAACAACAGCATCCACTGAGCTGCCGGGATCGGTAATGAGTAAAACCCGCGCATAGCGGTCGGAAACGTCAAGGATACGTCCCACAACACCCTCATCGTTTACAACAGCCATATCCGGACCAATGCCGTCTTTAAATCCTTTATCCACGATCAGGGTCTGGAACCAGCCGGTCAAATCATGGAGGACGACCTGCGCAGGAATGGCCTGAGACTGAATGGTGTTTTTGAAATCCAGGAGACGTCTTAAACGAAGGTTTTCGATATAAGACTCCTGGTAGTCGGTGAGCTTTTGCTCCAATTCATTAACCCGTTCCTTGAGAAGCTCATTCTCATGTCGCAGATGCCGCAGCCAGACGTATTCTTTTACCAACCTCTCGATGGAGGAAGTAATGTTGCCAAGAAATTTAACGGCGGGACTCAAAGATTCCACCACCGCACGCTGAAAGATATCCATTTGCACCGGCGGGCGGAAGTTGAGAGAGAAGATGTAAAGAAACAAACTCAAGAGAATCAAAAGGAAAAAGGCGCCCCGCAACCGACGCAGCCACTCCATCATAGCATCAAAACCCCTCTGCTAAACGGCGCCAAGCAGAATCACATCCATTGTTCTACAGCGATTTCACTCAAGACAAGGAATCGAGCTCATCAAAATGCCCTGCTTTACCGGAGAGAGCCCCATTGCAATTTCAGACACACTTGCCAGAACAGCCCCGCTTCAAACCAACTCAGTACTGATGATCGATATCTTCAAACCCGGATCAGAAAACAGAGGCTTGAAAAAGGCCGGAAGCTCTGTGTCCTTCGATCACGCGGAGGGATAAAGGATCAATGGCAACCGAACCAGCGAAGCATCAGCAGATACTTCCTCTTTCGGCAAATAGTCGGTGAAATCGGATATGTTCAATGTTTGTTCGGCACTAGTTCAACCAGAGCCAACAAACCTTGTTGACTCGCCTCTAGCTCAATACATCCTTTAATATCGCGATCTCTTCGAGTGCCTTACCGGAGCCCAATACAACCGTCGAAAGCGGATCGTCGGTCAGGGTAATGGGCAGCCCTGTTTCCAGCCTCAGCAGATGGTCGAGCCTCTTTAGCAGTGCCCCGCCGCCTGTAAGAACAATGCCACGATCAACAATGTCGGCCGCAAGCTCGGGCGGCGTTTGTTCCAATGCGATCTTTATCGTCTCCACTATGGTATCTATTTGCTCCTGGATCGATTCGCGAACTTCATCGGAATTGATTTCAACCGTCTTAGGAATACCGCTCACCAGGTCGCGTCCCTTAATCATCATTGTGTCGACCTGGTCAGACGGATAGGCATTGCCAAGGGTCGTCTTAATCACTTCAGCGGTCCGCTCTCCGATTAAGAGATTATACTTGCGTTTAATATGCTGGAGAACAGCGAGGTCCATCTTATCGCCACCCACGCGAACGGAGCGACTGTATACAATTCCCGCCAGGGATATCACTGCTACTTCGGTGGTACCCCCGCCGATGTCGACAATCATGTTGCATACCGGTTCAGTGATTGGCAAACCAGCCCCAATGGCTGCGGCCATTGGCTCTTCAATCAGATACACCTCCCTGGCACCGGCTGATTCAGCCGATTCTCGGACTGCACGTTTCTCCACCTGTGTAACTCCGGAAGGTATACATACGATAATCCTTGGGCGAACCAGCCCTCGCCGGTTGTGGACTTTCCTGATGAAGTATCGGATCATCGCCTCAGCAACTTCAAAGTCAGCGATCACTCCGTCTTTCATGGGGCGAATGGCTACAATGTGACCGGGAGTTTTGCCCAGCATCATTTTGGCATCCTTTCCAACCGCTACCACACGGTTGGAGCCCCGGCCGTCTTTACGGACCGCCACCACAGAAGGTTCGCAAAGTACGATACCTTTACCTTTTACGTAAACAAGTGTGTTGGCCGTCCCAAGATCAATAGCTAAATCGTTGGAAAACCAGCCCAGAAAGCGATTGAATACCATTGGGCAATTTTTCTCCTTTCCATCGAGTTCTGAAGGATTTATTTCATAGCACGGTGGCAGACCATCTTCAATCATTAAGTCACTGGTGCAAAAAGCTGGGTCAGATTTTCCCTGCTGACACTTAGCACCCTTGTGGCTATCTGTTTGGCTGTGGTGAGAATTGTTGCTGAGCGAGCAACAACTCTGCCCAACAGGAGCGACAAACAGCATGCCACATCTGGAATTTTGGCCGCCACAAACGGGTTCTAACGACGCCTTTCAGGTACCATTCAAGTATCAAGATAAGCTTGACAATTGAAGCTAATTTCGATTATCAAAGATGGTTTATGCTCGACAATACACTGCAAGCGAAAAAAGAGTGTATGATTTTTGCCTGCTTGCACGAGACGCTTGGAACAATCTGCGTCTCTTCGTCAAAACTTGAGAAGGGGCTCATTTCTTTAAGAGCAACTTACTACACTGATTGAGGTGAAACAAATGAAAAGAACATTTCAGCCCAGCAACCGAAAGAGAAGACGAACTCACGGCTTTTTAGAGCGAATGAGCACGAGG
>JAVEVM010000824.1:0-2740 GCA_034005055.1 Desulforhabdus sp.
ACTTGAGCAGCGACCCGACGCTGACAAACGTCACCTTCAGCAGCAACGGGGCTTACAACGACGGCGGCGGGATATATAATCGCGGCGGCATACCAAGTCTGACAAACGTTACCTTCAGTGCCAACTGGGCTGTCAATGGCGGCGGCATGTACAACAACGCTCTTAACGATCCCGACAACTATCCGCAACTGCGGAACGTCACCTTCGGTTACAACATGGCAACCAACCAAGGCAGTGGAATGTACAATGGGGGAGAGTTTATTCAAAAGAGCAAACCTATATGTACTAATGTAATCATTGCCTACAGTTATGGGGGTCGAGACTGCTTTGGTACTCTACACACCGGGTCTTATTACAACCTGATCCAAAACGAAGCTAATTCCTGCGGGCTGGCGGACGGCGCACAAGGCAACATTATCGGCCAGGATCCGCTGCTTGGGCCCCTGGTAAATAACGGTGGCTTTACCCTAACCCACGCCCTGTTAACCGACTCCCCCGCCATCGACACGGGCTCTCCATACGACTACCCTGCGACCGACCAGCGCGACGCAGCACGACCGCAGGGGGCGAGGTGTGATATCGGAGCGTATGAATTTGAAGTCGCCCCGGGCAGTTTCAATAAGACCTCTCCATTGAACGGCACAACCGGCCAATCACCCGGTCCAACCCTTTCATGGGGCGCCAGCAGCGGCGCAACATCTTACGATTACTGCGTTACTACCACCAGTGGCAGCTGTGGTCTCTGGCAATCGGCCGGCATGAGCACCCAGGTCACACTCAGCGGCCTGGCAGGCAACAGCACCTACTACTGGCATGTGCGGGCGAACAACGGTGTTGGAACAACTTATTCAAACGGGCTCTGGTGGTCGTTTACCACTAACTGCATGGCAGGCATCCTGCCCTCCTTGATGCTGCTCTTGGGTGAATAGCCTCACCCATCGTGCTCGCCGCCAACCGTTCGCTCAAGCTATACCTTTTTAGGATGAAAGGCTTACTGTTGATATCGCGCAGAGCTTGCCGAGCACGTAGTGAAAAAATCAACAAAATCAATCTCTGCGCCTCTGCGGGAAAAATGCAACTTGTCATGCTCAATGGTTACAAATCGCGGGCGGACGATAGTTGGGGGCGAGGAGCGCTCGACTTCTTAACGGGTTGATCCTCCAATGATTGTTAGGAAACGGGCCGTCCTTTGGTCGTCTCGTTGGTCAAGAAAAGCAGATTGCTTTCTGTGAAAAGCACTGCAGCGCCATCACCGCACACGGGGTGTGGACCTGGGCTATCGAGATTCGATAGAGGAAGTCAAAAAGCTCCCTGCAAAGTTGCCATATGCAGGAAGAACCGGACACTCGATTGAAGGTGAAGCACGCGCGACAATGGTGCGAATTTGGCGCCAACGGTATCACCACCGGTTCGACTCATGGCAGCGCGGATCACATTCGCTGCAAAGCGGACAAGACAGATTGTTCGGCAACGGCTATCAACAGGGGGATTTTTTCGGGGGAAGAGGTCCGCTGAAACTGCCGGGCCACTATGAAGAAATCTTCCCAGGGAAGGGGGCTGCGGCTTCGGCATGCTCTGGCCCAAAGTGTCATCCAGAGCAGACGCTCAGCCCAGACATGGTATTTTTCCCGGAAGATCATCCGGGTGCAAAACGTCGAGAGCGACGAGTGGGAAGAGGTCTGGACCGGAGATTATGTGTTCGAAAACGAATGGCAGTCGTTTCGTACCAAAAAGGACCGTTCGCTCGAGCTCCTGAGCATCTTCCACGAATGCCTGCCGGGGCGGCGCAAGCTGGCGGTCAAGGTGGTGGACATCTTCGGCAACGACACCATGAAGATCGTTGAGGTCAACATCTAAGCCATGAATGAAACAAAGGCGGCAACCATCATCCGAATTGTTCTGGCGCACTATCCCGCCGTTCAGGGCATTTATTTGTTCGGCTCCCATGGCACCCAAAGCCAATGGCCGGCAAGCGATGTGGACATAGCTCTTTTGCTGCCGCCCGAGCAGGCGAAAAGTGAGAGAAACCTCGCCCTCAGTCAATGCCGCTTTGATCTCGAAGAGAGGCTGCACAAACCGATCGATCTTTTGAACCTGCGGAGGGTTTCTACGGTGATGCAAAAGGAAATCATCGGCACAGGCTCCCTCATCTACCTTGCGGACCGCTATGCTGTGGAGGAATTTGAGATGCTGGTCCTCTCTTTTTATCAGAAGCTTAACGAAGAAAGGGCCGAAGTGCTTGCGGAGGGATTGCGCAGCGGGAGGTTTTACGATGTATGAATGAGATCGTGCTGAACAAAAAGGTCAGCATCGAGCGCTGCATCAGGCAAATAAAGCTCTATTACGCACAAGATACGGGCATTCCTTTCGAATCGGACTATCAGAAGCAGGATGCCATCGCCATGAACCTGCAGCGCGCCTGTGAGCTTTGCATAGATATCGCCAATCACCTGATCAGGAGCAAAAAGCTCGGCCTGCCCAAAGACAGCAGGGAATCCTTTGCACTGCTGCAGCGCGCAGGCTTGATCGATGAACCCATGACGGCGAAGCTTCAGGCGATGGTCGGTTTCCGCAACATCCTGGTGAATGACTACGCGAATCTGGACTTGAAGATCATCATCGATGTTGTCGAGCACCATCTGCAGGAATTGCTCGATTTTGCCAATATCGCACTGCAGGCAACGGATTAGGCCATGGCGCTGCATCCTGATTTTCCGGCTTCCCCTCATGACGTGCTCGA
>JAVEVM010000825.1:0-2740 GCA_034005055.1 Desulforhabdus sp.
TTCCCGCCAGAAGCACCCGGGACTGACGAGCAGGCCTTTCGGGCACTTATCTTGTCTGGTTGAGGATTAACTGCAGTTCAACCAGCCTGCAGGTTCATCAGTGTGGTGGGTGGGTTTGTCCGACCGAGATACGTGATGAACCCAGCACAGTTGTTGGGTTTCGCTTCGCTTTACCCAACCTACAGAAGTCTCGCCTTTCACTCTTCGCTCTTCACTGCTATTTCCGCGGGAAAGATCTCATTTAGCGTCTGGTTTTTCAATGGTTATTTTTCAAGCAGCAAAGTGACTATTTCGGTCGCTTTTAGCGATTCACGTTTTTTAGCTGTGAGGAGGTGATCTTAATGGCACATGAAAGACAAAAGGTTGCACCATGCATTGCCTCATGCGTGAATGATCGGCATACCAGACTCTTCCTCGAAGTTGAGCTGCCGGGCGTGAAAAAAGAAGACATCAAGCTCATCATGCATGAAGACAGCCTCTATCTCACCGCGGTTAGAGAAGATGGATATATCGAGTATGCCACAACATACGATCTTTGCTGCCCAGTAAAAGCAAAAGAAGCCGAGGCCAAATATGAAAATGGGCTATTGAAAATCAAGGTTCCATTCACCAGGGTGCTGGAAGGGCCTGTGGAGGATATCGAAATCCGAAACAATGTTCGGTTCTGAAGAACCGGCATCCTGCCGCAATGCCGGCACGCAGCGGCAGGATGCGCTCCCTCAGGAAAACGAAGACAAAGGACGGGGCAGTTTACACTTACGCAGCATGGTTTTCACCTACCGGGCGATGCGAGAGCAATGTCGAAATTTCTGCTCTATGTCCGCTGAGTTCTCTGCTATAAATAAAGTTGTGTAAAAGACTCTGCCCAATGGAGAATACAGAACATGATCGAAAAAAGTGAGCTCTCGCTCGATTATTCCCGTTCCATTCAGATTGCAGAAGGGGTTTTCTGGATCGGTTTTCATGATATTCAATCCGGTCTGCACTGCAATCCTTATCTCATTACAGAGGGACAGGAAGCGGTTGTGATCGATGGCGGCAGCCGACCCGATTTCCCATCTGTGATGATGAAAATCCTTACCACCGGTGTCGACCCTTCTTCCATCAAGGCGCTCATCTATCAGCACTATGATCCCGATTTATGTGGAAGCATTTCCAATTTTGAGGACATCATCGATCGCGATGACCTCAAAATCATATCCTGCAGTTCCAACCATATGTTTATCAGGCATTATGCAGCAAAATCGGACCTGCTTTCCATGCAGGATCTCCACTACCGCTACCGATTCTCTTCCGGCCGCGAGCTTAGGTTCACCCCGACGCCGTACGCACATTCGGAAGGCAGCTTCGTGACTTTCGATGCGAGAACCGGAGTCCTTTTCACCAGCGATTTGTTCGGCAGCTACGGCGGTCAATGGGAGCTGTTTCTTCAGCTGGAGCCTCATTGCAGAAATTGCTTCGACTACAGTCCATGCTCGGCCGGAAAAACCTATTGCCCATTGCCGGACATACTGAAATTCCACCAACATATAATACCCTCTGCAAGGGCACTAAAGTACGCACTCGAACAAATGGCTGCCATTCCCTTTTCTGTGATTGCGCCCCAGCACGGCAGTGTGATTCGGGGAGCGGATATCATTGAGATAGTCTGGAACCGACTTGGAGCCCTGGAGAGAGTGGGAATCGACAGGGTGATCGGTGATCGCTCCGAATTCAACCTCGCCAGAAAGAGATCAGAATAAAAACATCAGCTATGGATAAGCTTAATCCTTTGGTCAAAGAGCTTTTCGGTCCCGGCAACATCGGACACCTAGACCCCGAAGTCTGCATGCAGAAGCTTTTGGAATACAGGGCCTGGGAAACGGACAATGAGATCAACAAGCAGCTGCTTAAACAACTTGTGCTCAAATATTCAGCAGCCGAACGAGAACTGGTCAGACTCAACAGCGAGCTGTTGGATAAGCAAAGGCGTCTGGATCAGGACCTCAAAGCTGCCGCCGGTATTCAGCACGCCCTCCTCCCCGTAACGCTGCCGGAAACGAATAATCTGCAAGTCGCCTGGAAGTTCATTCCCTGTGAACAAATCGGCGGCGACATCTTCAACGTTTTTCCACTCGACAGCGATCACGTCGCCCTCTATATGCTTGATGTGAGCGGCCATGGAGTTCCGTCCGCACTGGTTACCGTTTCTGTGTCCCAGGCGCTGCAACCGGACGGCGGCTACGTCTTAAAGAAGCACGGCTCCGGTCAGTCCGTGGATCGGATCGTTTCACCCAAAGAGCTCCTGGCCGCCCTGGACGAACAATACCCGCTGGAGCGTTTTGACATGTTTTTCTCCATGATATACGGGATCGTAAACATCCGGCAGGGCTATCTGATCCATGCCAATGCCGGCCATCCTCCGGCAATCCTTTTGAATCCCGAGCGCGGCGTGGAGGTCATTGATGCAGACGGTCCGATCATCGGCATGGGAGGAATCCCCTTTGAAGAAGCTCGAACCGAGATAGCTAGAGGCGATAAAGTACTATTTTATACCGATGGCATCATCGAGTATGAGAATCCCCGGGAAGGCTTCTACGGCAAAGAGCGGTTTTACGATCTCCTGCAGGAATCAAAGCGGCAACCGATAACAGCGATCATGGACAAGATCATTGATTCCGTGCTTGAGTTCGGCGACCACACGCCGCCCCAAGATGATATCAGCCTGCTCGGATTCGAGTATATGGGTGAGCAGTGAGCG
>JAVEVM010000826.1:0-2737 GCA_034005055.1 Desulforhabdus sp.
GCACCATGGCGCGAAAAGCCAAGCTGGCGGGCATGCCCTTTGCCGAATACAAGGCTTCCTACAACCAGAAAATCATTCCCATGGAGCGCCGCGGCCAACCCTCGGAGCAGGCTTCAGCCGTCGCTTTTTTGATCGGCCCAGACGCCAGCTACATCACCGGGCAAACATTAAATGTGGATGGCGGTTACCGAATGGACTCGCGGATTTCAGTCGCCAGTGCGACACATTGAATTTAGACGGCCAGTGGGCGAAGCTCACGGTCGACTAAAACCCAATGTGAGATCACTATGCCAGAGACATATACCCGACTGACCGAGGAAGAACGATACCAGATTTATGAAGGCGTGACAGAACGGAGGTCACATCGAGATATTGCGGGCCTGATCAACAAGCACCACAGTACTGTTTCGAGGGAGATTAAGCGTAATACGGGCTTGCGAGGTTATCGCCCCAGACAAGCCCACCAAAAAGCCCAGCAGCGCCACCAGGACCGGCCTCGCCATAGGAAGCTGACGCCTGAGGTTCAGTTATTGATTGCTGGCAGTATTCAGCACGAGTGGAGTCCAGATCAAATACAGGGGCGCCTCAAAAGCCAAGGAATACCGATGGTCTGTGCTACCACGATCTATCACTTTATCCAGCAAGATAAAGCCGCCGGAGGGGAGCTATACAAGCACCTTCGTCATAAAAAGCCCTACAAAAGACGAACAGGCTCACGTGATGCGAGAGGTCAAATTATTGGGCGGATATCCATTGATGAGAGGCCATCGATTGTCGAAGAGAAGGTACGTCTAGGTGACTGGGAGGCCGATACTGTCATTGGCAAAGGTCATAAAGGTGTGTTGGTGACGCTGGCTGAACGCGTCAGTAAAAAGACGCTCATTGCACACGTTTCATCAAAGCATGCTGAGGTGGTTAAGGATGCCATTGTTAAGCTGCTGGAACCCGAGAAAGAGTATCTTCACACCATTACGTTTGATAACGGTAAAGAGTTTGCCTACCACGCCCAGATAAAAGTGGCACTTAGTGTAGACAATTATTTTGCCCACCCTTATCACTCTTGGGAAAGAGGTCTCAACGAGAACCACAATGGATTGATCCGGCAATACTTGCCAAAAACCATGCCGCTGGATCAAGTCACAAGTCAGGAGGTTGCACACATACAAGATCGGTTAAACAACAGACCCAGAAAAATGTTGGCTTATAAAACCCCCAATGAAGTTTACGAGGCTATGCGTTTGACCGCATAATCGAACCGTGTCGCACTGGCGACTGAAATGCGCGGGTCAATTTTACTTCCTTCTCGGGATGACAAAATTCACGGACTGCGAAAATGCTGTCACTCCCTATATCGCGCAACTTATGCAACAACTGCGTTCACTCCCTTACCATCTTCAGCTCGGGCTGATCGACTTCGCTCGATATCTTCGCGATGCTGAGGAGCCCTATCGCAGCCAAATTATAGAAGCCCTTCAGGCTTCCCTCGATAAACTGGGTGTCATGATGAATGGAATCATCTTTGAAGCACTGGGAGGGCTGGGGGCTTTGGAAGAGGACGAAAACAACTATATCTCCGTCGTTCGACAGGAGATCGAAGAAGTACTGAGTGCTGACAGCATTGACTCCGATGAGATGGCATGGGGGTTGTATTCCCGGCAGTTTGACCATCCATTTGACACTGCCTATTGGGAGGAAATTCAAGGACTCGACGATTCCAGAAAGAAGCGCTTTCTTACCAAAGCATGTCGTGGAGCAAGTACATCGTTTGTATTCTTTCTTGGAATATTGATCAGGCGATTATCTGATTTCAATGATCCAGGTACGGCCACTGTGATTGCTCGATGGACAGCGTTGCCCGATAAGAAAAGCGTTTTCCCACAAGAGGCTATTGACGTGTTCATTTCTGCGCATGAAGCGCTCGGACACCTTGGTGCACAGCTTCCCTTATCGAGGGGTGTTCCGGAATGTGCATCGGATCACGCCTTACTTGCCTGTGGAGACCTCTGCTATTGGTCAAACAGAACTGATGTGAACGACCCACAATCCGCAGATCAAACGCTGCCTGCTCGCAGGGTGCTTCTGGATCATTCCCGATGTGCGGGCGCCGCTGTATTACAGCTCACAACCTCGCAAATGCTTTCGCAGGACGGAACGCGGAAATCACTCGTAAAAGAATACCCGAACATGGCGCTTGAAATTTGCAGAGAGGCAATCAAGAAACGCAGTGTGCAGGTATCTTATTTCCCGCATGGCTTTAGGGACGATGTGGCAAATATCACGGATTTTTCGATTCAGGTCTTGGGCGCGTTAGGTAATGTAGATGATCTGCTGTTACTCAAAACGTTATGCGATCATGAACGACACGGGGTTGGGGTTCTTGACGCAATAAAGCGAATTGAAGCTAGGACGCGTTTCTAAGCTTCAAAGCGGGAAAACCAATCGGCTCAACGTTTTCTGCAGAATGAAAAAACGGCCCCCGAAGGGGCCGCCAAAGATCAGATCAAACAATACTCAGTTTACCAACTGCCTAGCCAAAGCCACTTCCACCGAATCACCGTCCTGATTAAGGGCATCAAGCCCGGATTCCGGCACATCGCCAGAGGTGCTTTGGGAAACGGCGATTTTTTTCGCCATCAGCCCCAGGCAGGTCATCTGCGAGGTGGCGGCGTAGCCGAGGTAGATCACTTTGACCGGTTGCTTCTGGCCGATGCGCCAGGAACGCCGGGAGGCCTGCTGC
>JAVEVM010000827.1:0-2735 GCA_034005055.1 Desulforhabdus sp.
AGATGGCTCGATGCGACCGGCGATAAAATAGGGTCGGATACCGGGAGGCCAGCGGCATCCTGGCCTCGAAGCAGGCAGGTGGATTTAGCCGATACCATGGTGGCAATCTCGAGGACGCTTCCCGCCTATAAAGGGAGGTCTGAAGTGCGCGAGATTGAGGCATTGTACAGGGACGCGATTGCTGCCGCACGGAACTTTATCTACATAGAGAATCAATATCTGACTTCAGCTGCCGTCATAGATGCGCTCCGTCAAAGCCTGACAAACGAAGCAGGGCCGGAGATTGTGCTGGTGCTGCCGTACCAGTCGGATGGCTGGCTGGCCAGAAGCACCATGGATGCGATTCGCAGCCGTGCCGGCAACGAACTGCGGGAAGTCGATTCACACCATCGGCTGCGGATAGTTCATCCCGTCTTAAACGAGTCCGACAGTCCGTTATTTGTGCATTCCAAGATAATGGTGGTTGACGACGGCCTGATCACAATCGGCTCGGCAAATCTCAACAACCGATCGATGGGGCTCGATTCGGAATGTAATCTGGCCGTAGCTGCAGTCGAAAACAGGCAAGTGGCAAACGCCCTTGCCCGATTTAGGAACCGGCTTGTGGCCGAGCACCTCGGGGTGAGGCCGGATGAAGTGGCCGAAGCGATAGCACGGCAGGGTTCTCTCATCGAGACAATCACCGAACTGGGTGGTGGCTCCGGACGGAACCTGAAGGAACTGGATTGCGCAAGTTCTGTCTGGCTAGACAGTGTGAAGCTGGTCCAAGATCCTTCATTGTTTGATCCTGAAGAGCCCACCAAGATCGACTGCATCCTCGACCAGTTTGTACACGAACAGGACGAGCGCTATGAGGTCCGCGGCTTGTTAAAAATCGGCATCATAGCGCTCATTCTGATAGGAATGGCTGCAGCCTGGCGCTGGACTCCACTTGCGGAACTGATCGATATTCGCAAGCTGACCACCGCGGTTCAGGGTTTGAGAGGCAGCTACCTGCTGCCGCTGCTGACGGTCGGTGTCTATATGGTCGCCAGTTTTTTAATGGTGCCGGTCAGTCTGCTGATTGGGATGACAGCGATCCTCTTCCCATCCATTTGGGGAGTGATCTATGCCTTAACTGGATGCCTGTTGAGCTCTGCAGCGCACTACCTGGTCGGTTCCAAATTGGGCAAAAACACGGTTCGCAAGCTGGCCGGACCAAAACTCAATCGATTGAGCAAGAAACTGTCCAAAGACGGCTGGCTTGCTATTATGCTCATACGCAACCTGCCCGTAGCACCCTTCGCTCTGGTCAATATGATCGCCGGCGCCTCACACATCAAATTCAAAGACTTTCTGCTCGGTACAGCACTTGGCATGGCGCCCGGTATAGTCGCTATTGTGCTCTTTGCCGATCGGCTGCTGATGGCTTTAGCCGAGCCTGGCTTGCTTAACGCATTACTGGCGACTGCCGCCGCCGCTCTGGTCGCCATCGGCATCTGGGTGATTAGAAGAAGAATTTCGCACGAAGAACACCCCGAACGAGCATGAACAAACCTGAATTGACTGGACCTTTTCTACTCTGATCCCCCAAAAGAGTTTTGTTTATAGCCAATCGAGATATTATGTTATAGGTTATCCAACAGGAAACGGTTGCGGGTATTGCCGTGCCATGCTCCGGTTTCTTGCATGTGATTGCCAAAGCCCCTGCTTCCCTTTATCGTCAATCGGAGAGTCACGATGGCTCGCATATTACTGCTCCTGAGCCGGAAGCAAAGCGATCTGTTGCCAAGATTAAAAGAGCTTCTGGTTAAAGAAGGCCATGATGTGGCAGTCGGAGATCCGGAGGCGGTACCGGAATACGATTTCGACCTCTGCGTTACGGATGCGCCGGCTTTGGCGTGGCTGAAGACAAAAATTAAAGAGACGGAAAGGGGCGCGTCGCCCGTTCTTCTGCCTTTTCTTCTCATTGCTTCAAGGCGGGATGTCGATATCATCGATCCGTCTCTTTTGCATACGATCGACGAGATCATCTTTTTGCCGATTGCAGAAAGCGAGCTGCGGACGCGGGTCCGCGGCTTGTTGCGAGCGCGCATGGCTACGACGGAGCTCCAGGAAAGCAAGCTTGAGATGATGCAAGAAATGCCGGTGGGCATTTTGCTGCTCAGACGGGGCCTCATCATCTATGCCAATCCCGCCTTTTGCGAACTGTGCGGCAGGTCCTTTTCCAATTTAAAAGAGACGGAGCTTCTGCATCTTGTGCATCCGAACGATCGCCCGCAAGCCGCTCTTTTCCTCGACAATGTCATGGCTGGAAAAAATTCCAAACCGGTTCTCATGCTGCGTCTCCTCACACCGAAAGATTCGCTCTGGATTGAGCTGCATCTAAGTGCCTTCAGTCATGATGGAATACCAGGCGCTCTTGCCGCAGTGGTTGAAATCACCGATCGTATCGCCAGGGAAGAATCGCTGGAGGCTGCGCTTGAATTTGCTGATGACATCGTGCAGACGGTGCGGGAGCCCATGGTGGTGCTCGATTCCGAGCTGCGCGTCATATCGGCAAATCAATCCTTTTACCGAACATTTCGGATCGCGGCTCCAGAAGCTTGTGGGAAGCTCTTATACGAGCTTGGCGATCGGCAATGGGACATCCCCCAGCTCAAAAGCCTGCTAACCCGAATCCTTGCCGAGCAGTCGACTATGGAGGATTTTGAAATAGAGCATCATTTCCCATCCGTCGGTCATCGTGCCATGCT
>JAVEVM010000013.1:0-12418 GCA_034005055.1 Desulforhabdus sp.
ATTACGGCTGAAGACGGGCAGCAGGGTCTGGAGGCGGCACGCAAGCACAAACCTTCTTTGATTATTATGGATATCATGATGCCCAAAGAGAGCGGAATCCACATGTATCGCGAGCTAAAAAACGATCCCGAGCTCAAAGACAAGCCCGTTATAATTGTTTCAGCTCTCGCTAAAAAGACTTTCTTCCACTCGCAAAAAATGCTGGATGAATACGAAGGTGGACAAATGCCCGAACCCACTGCGTATATCGAAAAGCCTCCAGAGGCTGACGAACTGCTGGAAACGGTCCAGAGAATTTTGGAATAACTGCCGACCGTACCCCTCCAATCACTCTATGGTTATTTTGACCCACTTGCTGCAGGCAGCAGTGAATGGCTGGCGGGGATGGACTCAAATCATGCATCAATTGCGGGTATGCGGCCAGCCAATTCTGTCATCGTCCGCACCGGAGTGGATATGTTGAAGAGGTATGGACAAAGCGGTTGCCACGCCGGCGTCGTTTGGACTCCGCAGCAACAGCATCCTTCCAGGTGACTGCGGTCCGTAAATTCGTCCGTCAGGCCTGCGGGGGACACACCGTCGCCTGGCCGTCAAGAACAATGGTGCCTTCTTGATTGAAACAGGTGGTTTTGAGCTTAACCCTCCTCTTTTCAAAAAGGACTTCGGTCACCTCAACTCGAGCCGTAATGGTGTCTCCAATGCGAACCGGGGCAAGAAAGCTCAGCTTTTGACTGACATAGATCGTTCCGGGGCCTGGCAGCTGCATACCAAGAACAGCAGAGATAAAACCGGCTGCCAGTAGGCCGTGAGCGATTCTGGTTTGAAAAAAGCTCTTTGAGGCATAGACCTCATTGATATGGGCCGGATTGAAGTCGCCGGTCACTCCGGCAAAAAGATAGATATCGGATTCAGAAACAGTCTTTGCGAACTCTGCACTGTCGCCGACTTTGATTTCACTAATCGTCATTTCCGGCATAAAAACTCCTTGCGCACCGTTAGGGCTCAGATTGTCATTTCTGGGCATGAAAAATGGGCGCCTCTACAGATCATCAGTATGATCGTTTTTGGCTAAAACAAAAACATAGCTTTGCCAATCTTTTTTTTCTACCTGCGATCATTTCGCTGCGTTTTTACCCCAGGTTGCTCTTTAGCTGGGTGCCTCTGGATGCTCCGATCGAGCAAAGGTGTTATGGTTTTCATTTCGGTTAGCACGGCGATGTCAAATGTAATGCCAAGCCGGTAGCAAGGAAATCGAGCTTGAGGAATATCAAAAAACGTATAGGATATATTAAAAATCGCTGCGGAGCCGCGATCCAAAACAAATTATAAAGGGAAAGCCGACGTTGAGCGACAATGGAATATCGATTTTATGATCAACCGAAAGGAGGATTTCATGACGGCTCGTTTGCGCGTTCTGGTCATCGGTGGTGTGGCTTGCGGACCAAAAACCGCTTCGCGATTGAAGAGGCTTTTGCCCGATGCTGATGTGACCATGATTGAAAAAAATACCATCGTATCGTATGGCGCCTGTGGGCTCCCCTATTATGTGGAAGGGCTCTTTCCCGAGGTGAATATGCTGATTGAAACCCCGGCAGGAGTCCCTAGGACTCCGGTGTTTTTTGAAAAAGCAAAAGGGTTTCGAGTTTTGACCAGAACAGAAGCCATCCGCATCGACAATCACCGAAAGACGGTTCGAGTCCGCGATTTGGACACGCGCTCTGAAGTCGATATGCCTTATGACAAGCTGGTGATCGCGACCGGAGGTTCACCATTGCGGCCACCGATAGAAGGAATCGATCTGCAGAACATCTGGTACGTGAGGGAGCCCCAGGACGCAGCCAGCCTGGTCGAATCTATTGACAAACAGGGCCTCAAGAAAGCGGTACTGATCGGTGCCGGCTATATTAGCATGGAAATGGCCGAGGCACTGGTAAAAAAGGGGCTTGATGTCATCGTGGTGGAAATGCTCGATCAGGTCATGCCCCAGTTCCTCGATCGCGACGTGGCGATGCTCGTGCAAAAGCATTTACATGCCAAGGGCGTAAAGCTTGCGTTGAATGAAGCGGTGACCGCAATCAAAGGAAACGGCAAAGTCGAGTCGATCCAGACAGACAAGCAGACGATTCCGGCCGATCTGGCAATTGTCGCTGTGGGAGTGCGGCCCAATGATCAGCTGGCTCGAGAGGCAGGTCTTCTATGCGCCGCCAAAGGCGGCATCGTCATCAATGGTTATTGTCAGACCAGCGACCCACATATCTATGCGGGTGGCGACTGCGTTGTGAACCATTATGTTCATCCGATCACCGGAGCTCCGCTGTATGTTCCGCTCGGCTCGACGGCGAACAAGCACGGACGGGTCATCGCTAATCACATTGCCGGTCTGGCCTCGCCTTTTAGTGGAATAACGGGTACAGGTGTATGCAAGGTGTTCGATTTCACTGTGGGCCGTACCGGTTTGAATGAAACGCGTGCCAGAGAGCTCAATCTGGATGTGGAAACGGTTGTTTGGGCCGGTCCGGATATGCCCCACTACTTACCCGGCAGCAAGCCCTTGATCATCAAAATGGTGGCATCCAAACGGTATAGAAAACTGTTGGGGGTACAGGTCGCTGGCATGGGCGATGCCTCAAAACGCCTGGATGTAGCTGCCAGTGCCATCTTTTTCGGCGCCACGCTGGATCAGATCGGCGCTCTAGACCTGGGATACGCCCCTCCTTATAGTCCGCCCATCGACCCCCTTGCAACCACGGCTCATGTGCTGCTGAACAAGATGAATGGAATCGCACGCGGAATTCCACCGCTGGCCGCCAAGCAGATCATGGACCAAAACAAGGAGATCATCCTGCTGGATGTCAGGACACCCAAAGAATACAATGAGATGCGCCTGCCCGATGAGAGGGTTGTGCACATCCCCTTGGGAGCCCTGCGGGAAAAAATCCATCAGCTGCCCAGAGACAAAGATATCTTGGCTTTTTGCAAGGTGAGCATGCGCGGTTATGAGGCTCAGCGAATTTTAAATGCCGCGGGTTTCGAGCGGGTATGGTTTATTGAGGGAGGATTGGCGGCGTGGCCTTACAAGGTCTGGACGCAGAACTGATCGGTACGGAAAGGTAGATGCGAGAATAAAGTGCGGCCGGTTGCCGACCTGCAAACAGAGGTTATCAGCGTATGGATAAAGAAACAGGGAAAGTGCTCCTGACGGGAGTTACCGGATTTATCGGGGGGCGCCTGCTGCCTGGGTTGGTGAAACAGGGCTTTCGCGTAAGATGTCTGGTCCGTTCACCGAAACAGCCACCGGGCGGGCTCGGTCAACATCCATCTGTTGAAATGGCAATTGGCGATATGCTCAGGCCGGACACATTGCCGTCGGCCATGGAGGGCATCGATACAGCTTATTACCTGGTCCATTCCATGGGTGGGCGCGGTATTTCCAGTTTCAAATCCTTTATCGAGCGCGATTCTTTTGCAGCCGAGAATTTCGTCAAGAGTGCCGAAAAAGCTGGTGTTAGCCGCATTATTTACTTGGGTGGGCTTGGAGAGATGGGAGACGATCTGTCGGAGCACCTCCGAAGCCGGCAAAAGGTCGGCGAAATACTTCGGTCCGGCTCCATGCAGACAACCACACTGCGGGCTGCGAATATCATCGGGGCGGGTGGGGCACCCTTTGAGATGCTCCGATATATGGTAGAACGGCTGCCGGTGATGGTTTGCCCCAAATGGATCAAAACCCGCGGTCAACCCATCGCGGTGGACAATGTTATCGAATACTTGGTCGGCTGCCTGGTCGAGCACGCAACGGCGGGCCAGACATTTGATATCGGCGGGCCAGACATCATCACCTATCAACAGCTGATGCTTATTTATGCAAGGGTTCGTCGCTTGAAACGGATTATCGTGATTGTTCCTGTTCTGACTCCGCGTTTGTCGTCTTATTGGATCAATCTGGTGACGCCGGTGCCCGCCGGAGTGGTCATGCCGCTGGTGGAAGGTCTCAAAAATGAGGTGATTTGCCGGGATAATAAAATTCGTGAGCTCATCCCGATAAGGCTCATTCCGATGGAAGAAGCCATTTGTACCGCCTTAACGGAAATAGAGGCGGGTCCGGGCAAGCTGCCGTCAAGGCAGGCTTGCTTCATTCGATGAAGGTTCTTGGGGTGCTCGCCTGTTAGAGGTCTTCAATGGAAAAAATAAAACTGGGTATCAGTACGTGTTTGCTCGGTGAGCCGGTGAGATACGACGGTGGGCATAAGCTGGACCGATTTTTGCGGGACACCCTCGGCCAGTATGTGCAGTATGTGCCGGTCTGTCCGGAGGCTGAGTGCGGTTTCGGAGTTCCAAGGGAATCGATGCACTTGGAGGGAGACCCGCAGGCTCCCCGTCTGGTTACCACACGCAGTCGTCGCGACGTGACGGAACCGATGCGCTCCTGGGCTGAAAAGCGGGTGGTAGAGCTGGAGCAAGACGAGCTCTGCGGATTCATCTTCAAAAGCAACTCGCCAAGCAGTGGTATGGAACGAGTGAAGATCTTCGCAAATGGCACGGCTCGAAAAACTGGGGTGGGCATCTTCGCCGGCATATTCATGAAGCATTTTCCGCTGCTCCCGGTTGAAGAAGAAGGAAGGTTGCACGATCCTCACCTCAGAGAAAGCTTTATCGAGCGGATTTTTGTCTTCAAGCGCTGGCGCGAGACGGTGTTGGAAGGGAGGAAGAAAAAATCGATCATCGATTTCCATACTCGCCACAAACTTTTGCTGATGTCGCACACTCCCAGGCACTACAGTGTAATGGGAAAGCTGGTCGCAAAAGCCGGCGAGCTTGATACCGAAGACCTCTACGCGCAATACATTGCCTTGTTAATGGAAGCACTGAAGCTGAAAGCGACCGCCAAGAAAAACAGAAATGTTCTTCAGCACTTGATGGGTTATTTCAAAAAGCAGCTTTCAGCTGATGAAAAGCGGGAGCTTCAGGAAGTCATCGACTTTTATCACCGGGGCCATGTTCCTCTCATTGTGCCGATTACCTTGATCAACCACTATGTGCGCAAGTATGACCAGCCCTATCTAAAGGAACAATATTATCTGCAGCCGCATCCTGTAGAGCTGCAGTTACGAAATCATGTCTAGCACGCGCATGTCCTGGACGCGCTCAATCCGGATAATTGCGGAAACAGAATGCAGCCAGGGCGTACAGTAAAGCTGCCGTCGCCACTACTACGTTGAAGCCAAGATGAATGGCCAGGACGGTCGCCAAAACAGCGCTCACAACCGATGCGCACCCGTTTATTCCCCATGCCCAGGGGATGAGATCGGGCATCTTTTCAGCGACGCGGGAAAGCCCCAGTGGAAAGGGGATTCCCATACAGAAGGCGAGCGGAGCAATAAGAGAAATCGCAATGATTACCTTGAGAAGAAACGGCAAAGTCATGCAGTAACGAAATAGCATGGGAAAAACGGCCAGATAGGCAGCTGATATGACGATGATTCCGGTTACGGCTATCGTAATCGGCGATCTTGAGCGCGGCCCTTGCCCGGAGCTCACTAGATCGCTCAAGCGGCGGGAAAAATTACTGCCCAAGCCCGCGAACACCAGAAAAGCACAGAGCACAACGGCTGCCGCATAGACAGGATGGCTAAGAAGAAGTATGAGCTTTTGAATGAATGCGATTTCGATAAACAGAAACGCGAGCCCCAGGCTGACAAAATAGGTGGCTATGCGGCCCCGTTCCCGATATCCGTCTTTGGGGACGGCGAGAAAACGAAGAGGGATCAATATAAGAGCCGCACCGGCGATAAGAGCCTGCAAAAGTGTTGATATGAGCACCGGATAAGTCCACTCCATCAGTGACGGACCGCCCTGTCCTTTCAAGGCTATGACTTCGGGAAGAATTCGCCATTTGAAGAAATGGAAAAAATAAGGCCGGTCATCGGTTGCCGGCGTTATGTAGAATTTGTAGCGATCGATGAACCCCTTTCGTTGAGGTCCCAGTAACGCCATCACCCCTGTATGGAAATACGGCTCGTCAAGCAGATTGAAACGGTTGACTTCCGAGCTTTCGATGCCCGGAAAGTAAACCACATCGAACGAGCGTCGATGGCAGAATGAGCGAATGGCATCGACCTGTTCGAGAGTGAGCTCACCGTTTTTGACCAGCAAAGTGGTTGTTTTCCAACTGCGGATCAAGGCCAAGCTCTGCTCCGGGCGTTCCTGACCGCTTCTTTCCAGGGCTTGTAAAGCGGTGGCGAAAAGTTTGAGGCTGTCGCGCGGCGGAATTTTGAGCCAGCGGGTGATGGCAAGAATGCCACCGGGCTTTAGATGGGCAATGTATTCCTGCATAGCCTCAACGGTGTACAAGTATGTTTCACTGAGTGCGTAACCGCCGGCTGTCGAAGCGCTGAACGAATCGAGCAGAGAAACAACGATCAAATCATAGCGCTCTTTGCCGCTTCTTACGAAACCGCGCGCCTCGGCCGTGAAGACCTCCACATCGCTACGGGAATAGAGATGACCGGCAAAATCCGCAAAGCTCTGTCCAACCAGGGCGACAGTCTGCGGATCAAGCTCCACGGCGACGATGCTGCCGACCTGATGATGCAAGGCCATGAGCACATCCGTTCCGCCGCCCGCTCCAAGAACAAGCACCGCCGGCTTTTCCAGCAAATGATATGGCAATGCCGATGAGACGCAGTCCAGGTATTCAAGGGAGCTGCCGTTGTCGGCCAGGCGGGTGATCGGGTTCAACGAGTCGCCGTCCGTGAAAATACCCAGCTGAGGCGGTGGCTCCTGAAGACAGTTAAGGCTCATTCCGGGGGCGTAGCGGAAAGGAACAGCAGGACTATCCACTACCGCCAGCCAGCCCAGCGGACTTGAGCGCTCGGTCAGAATTCTCGCCTGCGGTACCCGCATTGCCATACTAAGCCCCTTGTATTGGGAAATGTTCAAGCCTAGCCATCCCCTGGGAAAGCTCAAAGGCAGCAGGACTGCACATGAAATCAAGATAGCGGCGCCAAGCAAGGTCTTTTTTGAAGCAGTCGTGAGGCATAGTGGGGCGGCCGCAATAAAACCGATGCTCGCCAAAACCAGCAGGCAGGTCACGGGATAAAATAGCGTGAGCAGCACGACCACAAACAAAGCACCGGCGCCAGCGCCAATCAAATCGAAGTAATAGATGCGATGGATTTGATCCTTGAAGAGGGCTAGAGAAAGACCTATGCAGTTGGCTGCAAAGAAAAAAGGCAAAGCGAGCAGCAGATAGATCACCCAGAAGAAGAGTAGCTGCTTACCGTCCCACAGGACTTCCAGGGGGTTGAGCGGTATGCGGTTGGTGAGCAGAAAGCCGGATAGTGCGGTCAGTCCGAAAAGCAGACAATTTATTGCAAACGCTCGATAAAATCGAGCCAGGAGACGGTGCTGGAATAAGGCGATAAAAGTGCCGCTGGCACCGTAGCCAAGCAAGGCAAGGCTTATGATCATATAGGCAAAATGATGCCACTGGATGATGCTGACCAGCCGCATCAGGAGGACCTCATAGGCCAATGCGGCGCCCGACAGCAGAAAGATGGAAAGCCCCAGCCACATAGTTGGCACCCGTTCACCCGACCTCTTGGACTAGCGCATTCACGGCTTTGAATTCTGAGCTCTCAATGTTGAGTCGGACGGACGAAAAACAAGCTCAGCTCAAAA
Organism: Desulforhabdus sp.; assembly: GCA_034005055.1. Lineage (GTDB taxonomy): Bacteria > Desulfobacterota > Syntrophobacteria > Syntrophobacterales > Syntrophobacteraceae > Desulfoferrobacter. Next base: position 7,681 of record JAVEVM010000013.1, read on the forward strand.
TTGTAGATTTAATTTAAGACTCTGATTCAGTGTCCGCCCGTAAGCGGCACGAATAGGACGGGGAGCACCTGTCTGGTCGTTATCCTGGAATCCTCTCTTTTTTCCACCAGCATCAAGTGTTGGGTCATGAAAGGCCCGCCGACGGGGATGATCATTCTGCCGCCGGGCTTCAATTGTTGCACGAGCGGTGGAGGAATATGATTGGCCGCAGCGGTGACGATTATGGCATCGAATGGCGCGTGCTCTTCCCAACCGTAGTAGCCGTCCCCCGAGCGCACCTCCACCCTGTCATAACCAAGGTGCTGCAGCCTTTGCGTTGCAGACTCAGCAAGCTCTTCTATGATTTCAATGGAGTAGACTTTAGCGCCGCACTCGGCCAACACAGCCGCCTGGTAACCCGAACCGGTTCCGATTTCGAGCACTGATTGATCCTTGTCTACTTCTGCCAGATCGGTCATTATCGCCACTATGTAGGGCTGGGAAATGGTTTGGCCATACCCGATCGGCAGCGGTCGATTTTCGTAAGCGCGTCTTTTTAGGTCACCGGATACGAATTCGTGGCGAGGCACCTTCCCCATGGCTTCCATGGTATGTGGATTCAGTGAACGTTTGCCGATCCGCTCACTGGTCATTTTAACGTCCGCTTCTATTTCTTCGATCATTTTCCGCCGTTCCGCGGAGTAGGGGGAATCCGCCGCGGAGGCCGATGGAGTCGCCAAGGTTAGAAGCAGCAGCCACAGCAAAGCTAAGTAGCCTATCTTCATCTCTTGCTCCGGAAACAATGTGTGGCGTGTGATCGCGACTTTCTAAATTTCCCGCACACGGATCAAAACACGAAAAGAATTGGCTCTTGAAGAAAGTCCGAGTACTGTCTCGAGCAGTGTGCCATCCCGGATGTCTGGTGGAATTCGTAGATGAACGCTTTGCCCGGAATTGAGTCTACCGCTGGCACCGCAGTGGGAGCACAGAAAAAAAACTGTCCGGCCGGAACCTCCACAGTAAGGGCAGGGCTCGGAGACAGGGACGGCCAGTAAACCTCCCGTTTTTGCTTCCAGCGGGGACAAAATTACTTCGAGATCTGCGACCGGATGTGGATTCCGAAGCGGCCCCGGCCCGAAAAGGTCATTCAAGAAGTGTTCGAAGACAGCTGTTGTTGGCACACCTTGCCGTGTGGACGTCTCTTGAGGCTGAATGACGACTTTGGATCGAACACTCACTGCCGCTCCCGCTTTGCTTCCGACACGCTCCTGCTGTTCCTGCAGGCGCAGATTTCGGTTGTATTCTCTTCTTGATTCAGGATCGCGCAGAGTGCAATAAGCTTCGGTGATCTCCTGGAAATGCCCGGTCTCTTCACGTCCTGCAACATCCGGATGATACGCTTTGGCAAGTCTTCTGAACGCGGTCCGTATGCCGTCGGTGTCTTCAGTGCGGGATACGCCGAGAAGTGCATAATGGTCCTTCTTTTTCATAATGTCGGCACCTCCACACAAAAACGGCTCAGCTCATGTTACCATATAGCATAAATGAGCAGGCCGGGAAGAGGAAGTCAATTCCCGGCCTGAGATTACCAGCTCACACCATCTGATTATTTCGGATGCCGATAGTATTGTCCTGTTCGCTGTTTGCGGACAAATCGGGTTATGAGGTCTTTACTTCGATCTTACGCGGTTTAGCGGCCTCCGCCTTGGGAAGGACTACCTTGAGAACTCCATCCTTCATGGATGCCACTATTTTCTCGCGATCGATCGCGTTGGACACGGTAAACTGCCGATAATAATCGCCTACCGCATATTCACGCAACAGGATTGTCCCGTTCTGCTCTTCTGCTGCCCCCTTTCCTCGAATGGTGAGCTGATCCTCTCTTAGATCGATATCAACACCTTCAATGGGAACACCGGGCATATCCGCCAGAAGTGTCAGCTCGTTTTGTGATTCGTAAATATCGACTGCGGGGACAAACATTGGCACGTTGCGGGTGCTCTCGGATTTGGTCTGCAGCTCCTGCTTTTCCTGCACTTGTAAGTCTTTGTCTGCCATAATAACACCTCCTGTATAAATTGAAGGCCTTCCACTCTCCGTTTGGATTATTCCGACTTTATCGCGATCTTCTTGGGCTTCATGTGCTCCGCTTTGGGAAGGACCAGTTTCAGTACACCGTTCTTGAACTGAGCATCCACACCATCGGCATTGACAGCATAGGGAAGTGTCAGTGCTTTTTGAAATTTCCCCGTTCTGCGCTCACGGCGATGATAGCTGACATTTTCGACTTGCTCCGGCTTTCTTTCTCCGCGCAGGGTTAGGGTCTCTTTTTCCACCGAGATATCGATGTCTTCCGGTTTGAACCCGGGAAGCTCAGCCTGGATATAGATCTTATCGGCATCTTCGCTCACATTCAGGGCGGGGAATACGCCGGACGTCATGGCAGCCGGACCTCGTCCCATAACATCGGAAAAGAGCCGATCCATTTCCCTCCTCAGCCGCTCCATTTCCCCGAAGGGGCTTTGAAATTCGGAAAACCTAGGATAACGGATAATAGCCATAATGCTTACCTCCTTGCCTCGTTTTTACTATCTGAAATATCGACTATTTTGCCCTTTCGATGCGAACTTAAGGCCGCCTCCGGCGGCTGTCAATACACGCTAAAAAAAATTTTCGTGTAAATTGATCCCACGTATTAAAATAATTATCGTGTCTACTGAACAAAGAGATGGCACATGAGTCTTTCAGTTCAGTTGGCGAGCGACTAAAGGAGGAGTCAATTCATGGAAAAGGAGAGGTCTTCACATGCCAACCGGGAAGCAACCGCCGATTGCGCATCGCCGCCCATCGATCATCTCACCCAATCCCAGCTGCATCGACTTATGGAGGCCTTCAAACGTTGGAATGAGTCCGCTGCCACTCCCTACGTGCGCAAGGTGCGCGGAAGATACTGGCTCGCCTTTCTCATGCTTCGCTTCACCGGTGCGAGAATCGGCGAGATCTTGAGCGTTAACGATTCATCCCACATAGACTTCAGCCAAAATGAAATTAGAATCGTTGCCGGTACTCGTTCTTCCGGGAGAAGCCCGGCAAGGGTCATTCCAGTTCCGGCTGCGGTCGTTGCTCTGGTTTCGCGTTATCGGTCGGAGTTTCCCCGAATGAGAGGAAGAGTTTTTACCCTCGATCCGGGCAATTTCAGGCGGAAATTCTACCGCAGGGCCGAAGATGCCGATATCCCCCGCGAGTTCTCACACCCTCACATTCTGCGACACAGCCGTGCTATCGAGCTGCTGCAAGCGGGGGTGCCGCTGATCACGGTGCAGCAGCTGCTGGGACACACCCTTAGCAGCACAACGGCAATCTATCTGCAATGCCCGCAAATAGCAGCGAAACAGATCCTGGATGAGAAAGGCCTGTTGTGAGATCATGGAGGACAAAGCTTTTGTCAGCTTTTGCATTCGCGTTCTGTAGTGCTTGAGATCGATCACGGAAAATGACATAATTCCGCCTCGATAATAACTCCCCCACAAGGATAGGAGCAGAAGCATGGCAAAAAGCGCTTACATTCGCTCCATAGGTCGTTATCTGCCAGAGCGGAGGCTTACCAATCAAGATCTGGAAAAAATGGTCGATACCACAGATGAGTGGATCTTAACTCGAACCGGCATTCGCGAAAGACGGATACTCGATCCCGGCCTGGGAAATTCATACATGGCCACGCGTGCCGCCCGCGAGTGCCTCGATCGCGCGGGGGTCGATGCCGACGAAGTTGATGTGATTATTGTGGCGACCGTTACCCCGGACATGTTCTTCCCTGCCACCGCCTGTCTGGTGCAGAAGGGGATTGGGGCGAAAAATGCGTGGGGGTTCGATCTTTCGGCCGGATGCTCCGGATTTGTATTTGCTCTTTCCACCGGAGCGCAAATGATCGGATACGGCCATTATAAAAAGGTACTGGCGATTGGCAGCGATGTCATGAGCAGCATCATCGATTACGAGGATCGAAGCACTTGTGTACTGTTTGGCGACGCAGCCGGGGCGGTTCTGCTGGAGCCCTGCCCGGAAGAAGGTTACGGAGTCCTGGACTTTATCCAGAGGATCGACGGCAGCGGGGGGGATTTCCTGCACATGAAGGCCGGCGGCAGCCTCAAGCCGGCGAGCCTGGAGACCGTTCGAAACAAAGAGCATTACGTTTATCAGGAAGGGCGGCAGGTTTTCAAGTTTGCCGTTACCGAGATGGCCGAGGTTTCGGCCAGGATTATGGATCGCAATGGACTGAGAGGCGAAGATGTGAAGCTTTTTATTCCTCATCAGGCGAACTTGCGCATCATCGACGCCAGTGCCAAGCGTATGAGAATCGACCCGGAAAAGGTGGTCATCAATATTGACAAGTACGCCAATACTACCGCCGGAACCATTCCTCTCTGCCTGTACGAAGCGGTCAATGAAGAAAGGAAGCTCGCAAAAGGGGACTACCTGGTTATGTCTGCCTTTGGAGCCGGCTTTACCTGGGGAAGCATACTGATGCGCTGGTGGGAGTAGACTTTCGGCTTCCGCAGTACCTGCAGCCATGCCAACGGCCGCTCTACAGCGTTCCCTTCGGGTCGAGAATTGACGGTTAACAATAAGGCGTTATTATAAGTTGGAGGCTAATGATACGAAAGGAGCAGATATGTTCGAGTTTGAATATAATTCTCAATATATACAAGACGAAAGCGGTGAGCTCTACCTTTGTCCGTGGGGAGAGTTTCAGGAAGGC
>JAVEVM010000828.1:0-2728 GCA_034005055.1 Desulforhabdus sp.
ACCAGATCGAAAGGTTTCAGCGTTACCTCATTAAGGCAGGCGATAGGACTGGCGACCACCCTCAAGCCTTCCAGTGCAAGGTCTGAAAACGAAGTGTAAAGCAGGATCTGGTAAGGTTTTATGATTGCCCCATGGACTCAGATCTCCTGGCCTGCAAATTGATGATCCAACTTATAACGATGCGCCGGAATAGCTTCACCTTTCCCGATGGAGCATAGTCGGCACATCTTTGAAAATTTTTATTACGGAAATAATGATGACGAAAAACTCCAGACGGCCGAGAAACATGCCGCATGATTCCGCCCATAGGACCAGTGGCGGGCTGGAGGCTGCGGTTACACCGACCGAGAGGCCAATGGTACCGATCGCGGACGCGAACTCAAAAAGAGATTCCTGGAGGCTGTAGCCATGCGCGGCGAGCACAGCCGTTCCCACCGTGTAGACCGTAAGGTAAACAAAGCAAAAAATTGCTGCCTTTCTTATTCTTGCCTCAGTGAGGAAGTCCTGCTGCTCTCCCCTCCAGACATAACTTTCCACTACCGCGGTCCTGGGCAGGAACGCGCGACGCAAATCCCATACAAATGATTTAAAAAGAACAAAGATCCGATACTGTTTGATGCCCCCCGCAGTCGAGCAGGTACCCCCACCGATCAGCATCAATACAATTAATAGAAGGAATCCGAGACCGTTCCAATTCCCGTAGGAAACCGTCGAAAAGCCGGTTGTGGTGAGTGCGGAAGCTACCTCGAAAATCGCTACGCGAGCTTGTTTGTCGAATGTGGGATAGAGGCTTTTGCAGACGAGCCAAAAGCAGATCAGCGCAAAAGCTGGGAGCAAAACCGCCATGAGGCGCACTTCACCGTTGCGCAAGACGGCCCTGAGCCTTCCCTGCAACAACAGATAAGCGGTCAGAAAATTGAGGTTCCCCAGGATCATCAAAGGGATAACAGCCGCCTCGATGGCGACCGAGTCCCAATAGCCGATGCTTTCCGGCCGGGTCGAGAATCCGCCGGTAGAGATTGCGGCGAACGCATGGTTTAGCGCATCGAACGGCTCCATTCCCGCCAGCCAAAGTGCGATGGATCCGATTGCCGCATAGCCTGCATAAATAGTGGTGACGATCTTTGCCGATGCGCGAACCTGTGGAACGAGCTGCTCGCTTCGTCCTTCGGCCACAGAGAGTCCGGGGCCAATCGGGCCTGCGATGGCGGCGATCATGATGATGGCCAGTCCCGCCCCTCCTGCCAGCTGCATGATGCTGCGCCAGATCAGAATCAGGTGAGAAGCCCTGGTCACATCTACAACGGACAGCCCGGTTGTCGTCCAGCCGCTGACAGATTCAAAGACGGCTTGGGAAAAACCAAGCCCCTGCAACACAATGAACGGCCAGGAGGAAGCCAGACAAACCAGAAACCAGCTTAGCACAACAATGACACCACCCTCCTCGACCGTCAGAACCACCCGGTCTTTGCCGCCGCAATACTTCCACAAAAAGGCCCCCAGCAGGCCCAGGGCGAACGAAGGTAATACAAAGCCGGGCAACGCCAATCTCCATTCCTGATGCCAAAAGATCAGCATGACCAGGGGTGAAAGCATGAGCCCCGCACCCATCAGGAGAATCGCGCCGGTATAAGAGAGGATCGCCTGATAACGTTTTCTAAGATAGGGTGTTTGCCTCAAATCTGCTTCCTTCTCATCCGATTCAGCCGCCCGTCAGCCTTTTCAGCACGGATCCATGGCTTTTCGGCAGTGTAATCAGAATCAGGCGGTCTCCCGCGAGCAGCTCGGTCGGCCCGCGCGGCACGATCGGCTCGCCGTTGCGCATGATGCTTGCGATTAGGGAGCTTTCAGGCAAAGCGATCTCCATCAGGGTTTTTCCCGCAACGGGTGATGTCTCTTTCAAAGAGACCTGGGTGATATTGAGCTTGCCCTCCCCCGCGGGAAACAGGTTGATGACGTCGTCAAATTCGGTTGTCTGCTCGATAAGGCCGGCAAGGAGCCTGGTAACGGAGAGGGCGCTGGTGATTTGCAGCTTCTGAAACACCTCTTCATTGTCAGGGTCGTTGACCAGGGCCAAAGTGCGTGGCACGGCAAAATGGAGCGAAGCCAGCTGACAGATGACCAAATTGTCTTCGTCATTAGGAGTGGCGGCCAGCACTGCGTCGGCGCTGCGCGCCCCGGCTTCCTCCAGAGCGATCAGGTCACTGCCGTCGCCGTGGACAATGGTGCCTTTCAGGCGACGGGCAAGGCGAGTGCACTCCCGCCGGTCACGGTTGATGACAGTCACCGTGTGGCCTTTGGAGAAGAACAGGCGCGATAGGAAATAGACCAGCTTTTCGCCCCCTACGATCAATATGTTCACGGCACACCCTCTTCAGTCAAAATGACACTTTCTTTGAGGTACGAGCTCAGAAAGGCGTCTCCGGCAATGGTTATGGGGCAAATGCCTTCGATCCCGAAGTCCCGGTAAACCTGGGCACGCTTCGGGTCGAAGACTCTCGCCATCACCTGCGGCACCTTGAAGATCTTCTTTGCGATCTGGGCGACCATCAAGTTGACATTGTCCCGCTCCGTTGTGGCGATGACCAGATCGGCATTCTCCAGTTTGGCCCGCTTCAGGACCGCATATTCAGTGGCATCCCCTTCAATCTGAAAGCCGCTGAATTGGCTGGAGAGCACATCGAAAGCAGATGCATTGATGTCGATAACTACCAGATAGTGGCCATAG
>JAVEVM010000829.1:0-2728 GCA_034005055.1 Desulforhabdus sp.
GGAAGAGCCAACTCGACGTCACGTTTCACGGCATTCCGATCGGTGAAAGAGGTCCCGTTCCCAAGGTAATGGGGCCCTGGGTCGGAGGAACCGGCATCGACACCGATATAATCGATGTCCATAGCTTTGCAACGTTCAAGACTTTCCGCAACATAACCATAACCCAACAATCCGTTGAGCGCGATGATTTTCATTTCAGATTATCTCCTTTCCTTAAAATTAACCTATTAAATTCGGTAGAAACATCGTGAATGCAGGCACGTAGGTAATAAAGACCAGAAGGATAAGAAGTAAAATAAGATAGGGTATTATGCTCTTGATGACGTTTTCAACCGGAACGTGTCCTATCGAACTCGCGATGAATAGGTCGACTCCCACAGGCGGAGTGATATATCCGATTGCGAGGTTTACTATCATAAGCGCGCCAAGAAAAATCGGGTCGATACCATAAGCTATGGCGGGCGGCAACAGGATGGGAGCAAGAATCGAAACCGCTCCGGACCCCGTCACGAGACAGCCGGAAATCAATAACAAGATATTCACGAGTATCAAAAAGACAATTTTACTGTCGCCGAGCGACGCGCTCAATTGTCCGAGAAGATGGGGAACTCTCGCATTCGTCAAGACCCAACTGAAGCCTGCCGCCGTCTGCAGCACGAAAAGTACCGTAGCCGTGTTGATGATGGATTTTATCAAGACCTCCTTCATCTGCTTCCAGGGGAGGGCTTTATCGACGAATTTCGTGATTATATATGCATATACCGCCGCTACCACAGAAGCTTCGTTCGGAGTAAAGATACCGCCGTAAATCCCACCAAGAACGATGACCGGCATCATCAATACGAAAACCCCTCTCCGCGAAGATTCCCAAAGCTTTTTAAAACTGAATGCCTGCACGTTACCGTAGCCGTGTTTCTTACTGATAAAATGACTCATTACACACATCGCAATGACCATCAGCAAGCCAGGCGCGATGCCCGCCGCGAAAAGCTTTTTCACGGAGGTGCCGGTAACGACACCGTATATAACCAAAGTGATGCTCGGGGGAATCACTATCCCTGTAATTCCCGCCGAAGCAATAACGCTAGTAGCGAATTCCTTCGGGTATCCTCTTTGAGACATTTTTCCGATCATGATCGTACCGATAGATGCACAGGTTGCGGCGGAAGAACCGGACAAGGCGGAAAAAAAGCCTGCTGCGGCTCCACCTGCAACCGCCAAACCGCCGCGAATGTGCCCCAGCACCGCTTCCGCGACATTCACGAGTTTCTCCGTCATAGTACCCTTGCACATAATTTCGCCGGACAAGATGAAGAACAATATCGCCATAACGGTAAATGTATTTATCTGCGTCATCATCCGCTGAACCATCATAAACAAGGGTATTCCATCGACGACAAGGGCAACGGCTGTCGCAATCCCCAGCCCGGCCGCAATCGGAACCGTGAGGAAAATACTCAGGCCAAATACCAACAGAAGAATGATTGAACTCATTTCGAACCGCCCTTGATGTTCATAAATACGGTATAAAGTCCCTCGATGAAAACGAGGATGCTCAACGCAGCACCAACAGGTATGCAGGCATAAAAGAATCCCATAGACAATTCCAGGTACGTGGAAATCTGCCTTAGGCCCATCAATGCCATCTGAATACCGGCAACGAGAACCGCAATCATGAACACGGTAAGGATTCCATAAACTGCTAGTTCTAAATAGTCTTTTCTATCCCCGGTTAATTTATTGGAAAGGAAAGTAATACCCATGTGAGCCTTTTTTTTGAATGCCAGTGCACTGCCGACAGAAACCACCCAAACAAAAGCGAGACGACAGAACTCGTCAACACCTGCGGGAGCGAATCTCAGTAAATAGCGGGACACCAACTGTAAAAACGCTATTGCCGTCAAGCCGTAGAGCAAAACGGAGATGATTGTTTCTAGCTTTGAGAACAAAGCATTGATAAATCTGGTCAACATTGTAAATCAGCCTCCCGCCGGGATTTTATTTCATTGCCTGGATTTTTGAAACTAAAGCTGGATCTCCGTGTTTCGCAAGTACGGAAGCAGTCATTCTCTGTATCTCGGCAATCACATCTGCAGACACCTGGGAAACGATGACACCATCATTTATCATAACCTGCAACGCCTCTTTATCCATCTTCTGGCTCAATTCACGCTGGTACGCACCGGCTTCAGCGCAAGCTTTCATGACGATTTTCTGCTGATCCTCAGGCAGACTCTTCCATGATTTCAAGCTCATGATTACAGGCTCCGCTCCGTACTGCACGGTCAAATTTGAAGAATAATATTTTTGTACTTCGTGAATTTTGCTCTCCACCATGGTGGAGGGTGGATTGAACTGTGCGTCCGCAGTACCTTGGGACAGCGCGATGTAGGTTTCACTCCATGGAATGCTTATCGCGCTGGCTCCGAGGGCTTCGATCGTCGCAGCAAGGCTGGCACCTCCCGCATAGCGTATTTTCATTCCACTAATGTCAGCGACACTCTTGATTTCCTTTTTACTGTTGCTCAGATTTTTGAATCCGGTGTCCCAAAAGGAGAGAAGCTTCATGTCGACTTTTTCGCAAAGCGGGGCATAATATTCCATTCCAACACTGTCCAATGCTTTAAACGCATGATCGTAATCTCTGAACAGAAAAGGTAAGTCAAGCGCACCTATCGAAGGGATGAACCCAGACAAGGTAGCCGGGGCGTTCAAGACGAAATCGATA
>JAVEVM010000830.1:0-2725 GCA_034005055.1 Desulforhabdus sp.
AGGGATGACCTTTCCCCGCAGGTTGATGACCCCTTTCACATATTCAGGCGCCTGCGGTACCGTCCTGATTGACTGCATACCGACTATTTCACGGATCTTTAAAATGTCGATGGCAAATTCCTGATCCTCCAAGGTGAAAGTGAGGTATTTCCCTTCCAGATTCAATTTGGATTTGTCAACCTTCCCCAAGGCTTCCCCTGCACGCTGCAGGATTTGCTGGGCGGTGTCATCGTTTTCATGCAGCTTTGAAAAGTACCGTGTGGTGTTACGATTCCTGTAAGCGGCCTCGGCAAAACGGATGTCTACGAACTGCTTCATATCTATGGGACCACCGATCTTCATCTCGTTCAGCATATAATCATGCATCCGTTGAAGATCTTCCGCTACCGGGAAGAGGTCGCCGGTTTTGATTCCCTTCTCTTCGGTCAGTACGTTTTTCAGAATAGGGACCCTCAGCCCCAGCGTTTTCTGGGGATCAAGGAAAGCGACTCCGATCTCGGCCGCCAGTTCCGGTCGCCTCTCAACCAGTTGACCTGCCTGCACCAGTAGGTCGACAAACTCGAAAACCGCGGTGGTGAAGGGCTCGATGAAGTCATTGCGAACCGCAACCACGCAGCATGGATGATTTTCCCACAATTCGTTGGAAAGGAATTGCAGCTCAGCCGCACCCGACGCAATGGCCTTGGTGCCCAGAGGTTCTGCAACCATGAAACCGCTCGCAGCTGGATTCGCCTCGATGAATTCCTGCATCTTAATCGGCGCCACCACATCAAAGTTGACATCGAAGTGCTCTCCACCGCCCATACCGGACGTCAGGCCGATCTTCTTGAAGAAAAGATGGGCCAGCATGTGGTGCACAGACATCTTGTGAGGGATATAAAAAGCGGTGTTTTTAAAGAAATCCGAGTGAAGATCTGGAAGCCGCTTCTTATTGCGCACGAAAACGCTTCCGCCTTTATGTGCAAGCAGGGCTAGTCGAATAGGTGCGCCCGCACTGAAGAGATCTGTAGCAATGGGAGCGAGCACAAAAGCAGCGTCCACAGCTCCATTCTGCAGAGCTTCCTGAACGGGATTCCAACCGCCCATGCACTCGGTCTCCAGCTCGAAAGTTTGAGGGATCACCTCGCCTTTGGCAATCAGATGTTTGAGCACGCCCAGTACGATGTGATCGGTGATTTGAATATGAGCTACCTTGAGTCTTGCTTTTCCAGTCGCGGTCTCGCGCGGTCCGCGATCGACCGGGGCATCCTGCTTACCAAACCCGAAAGCCTCATCGATCTTGCGCTTCAGTTCGTCTTCGTGGAATGGTTTGGCCACGAAGCTGCTGACGCCTGCCTCGATCGCTTTCTGCTCCTGTTTCTTTTCTCCCTGGCCGGTCGCCATGAGAAACGGGATATTCTTGAATCGTTCCTGGGACCTCACCCAAACAAGCAGCTCCAGACCATCTTTGTTGGGCATATTCCAATCACTTATGATGAGGTCAACGGCTTCGGTAGCTTGAAGATGGTTGATGGCAGCTTCACCGTCTGCGGCTTCGATTATTTTTTCAAATCCCAACCCTTTGAGCGTTTTAATTTCTATTTTCCGCATTGTGGCTGTATCTTCCACCAGCAAAACCGTTGTCTTTTTCGGATCGAGTGACATCAGATTACCTCCTGAGTTGCGCAATCGAAGCATGTGTAAATAGAATAGGTCGGAAAAAATAGACCATGAGGATCAAATCCTCCCACGACAGCAACAGGCCGCACAGCGGATGATCCAAATTGGCACAAGCTATTTGGTAGCTTATCGGAATATTCCGGCCAAACTTTAATATTAATGGCATGCCGGAACCAATTATCCGAGATTCCTGCCAAACGGAGATACAGCGCCTGTTGTGCCAACTGCCAGAGCTGTCGATAGCTCGTGTCAATTTGCTGGCCAACTGTTCGTGTCTCACAAAATAAGTTGACATCCAATGTCGTTTTTTGTATGCATAGCTCACCTTTGGGGGCTGTAGCTCAGTTGGGAGAGCGCTTGAATGGCATTCAAGAGGTCAGGGGTTCGACTCCCCTCAGCTCCACCAGAAAAATCAAGGACTTACAGATGTCGGTTGTAAGTCCTTTTCTATTGGCGTGGAGAATGTGCATTAAGGCTGCAAGATTCATTCTATACATCGTGAATTTGGAGTTAGTGTCATCGTGCGAGAATAATTTTAGTCATTCGGTTGTCATGCATCCTTCCTCGGTGTAATCTTTAATGGTGGCTATATGCTCCAAGTATAAGGGTAGCTCCAAGTCATTTGCCAATTAGATCGCGCTAAATCAAATCAGCTCAACACAAAGTAATTTTTCGAAGTAGATAGAATTAGCAATTGTCGTACCGAAGCACCAGTCGGTTCCCATCTTCATCCTTGAAGAAAAATTTCCGGAAGTTCCAAGTAGGCTACCGTGTCACACCGGCAAGTGTTCTTGTAGAATTGGGAATCCACAGGCAACCTTCCCGCAACCTAATGACGAACAGCCTTTTTTCTTGGTACCACAAACCCACAAATAGTTGACCAGTTTCCATTCGTCATGCCCGCGCACGCGCAGGCCGGGCGCCGAAAGTTACTCATGGATTTCCGCCGAAAGCACGCTGGATTGACATCACTGTGCTATGGACACTTTATTATGTGGCGATGTACGTAGTGAAAAGTCAACCGGCATGCAGATCTGGCGGCCACCTCACTAATCAGCAGCTCAAC
>JAVEVM010000014.1:0-12392 GCA_034005055.1 Desulforhabdus sp.
TGATTCGCGGCTTCTCTGCGGTCTGCATGTGCTATCCTCCTTGGGTTATAGGTTACCAAGGTACCTTCGCACACTTTTACCCAAAAGGTCAGCGAAATGACATGCGATTGCCCTGGCATCGAGGGGCATTTCCATTGACGGATGAGTGGCCGCATGCTAGATGTTGAGTATCGGTTGGCGTCACAAATGCTACATTGTTTGACCCCATAAGACTGATCAGGAGGCGAATCATGGCTGTTCGAGTACTAATTGAGAGGGAGATAGAGCCGGGTCATGAGTTACAGCTTCACCAGCTACTTTTACAGCTCCGTGCCAAGGCAATGCAGGTGAAGGGCTACATATCGGGAGAGACCCTTCGAGCATTGGACGATCCCAACAGATTTTTGGTGATCAGCACGTGGGGCAATCTGGACGAGTGGAAGAACTGGGAAAACAATGCCGTCCGCAAACGACTCCAGGAAGAAGTTAGCCGTTTCCTGCGCACCCCGGAAAAGACATCAATTTACAGCTACTTATAAGATCCGATAGTCAATTTCGGCGTCTCGGCTACCGCCGGTTTCTTGTATCGGGTTTCGAAACGGACCGACGTTCCATCTCGAAACCCGAGCCCATTGCTCAATCCATACACCTCTGCACTAGATAGACACCCTTTTCGGACTTCAAAGTTGACATCACCCGTTGTAGGTGCTCGGTGTCTCTCACCTCGATTTTCAACCTGCACATGTTGGAGCCCACGTCTTTGGATTCCATCTGAATATCCACGATACTTGCATCCAGCTGTCCCAGCACACCGCTCAGCGCTGCCAGCATCCCTTTATTGCCGGAATATGCCACTCGGATATCCACGGGATAGACGTTATCTCTTCCGGAATCCCATTGGACTTCGATTTTACGTTCGTATTCCGTGTTTTCGATGTTCTTGCAGGAGCTCCTGTGTACGGTGATTCCGCGGCCGCGTGTGATGTATCCGGTTATCGGCTCGCCAGGCACAGGATTACAGCACTTAGCCATGCGGATCAGGACATCGTCCGCCCCTCTGACTCGAACCCCCTCTTCACTTTTGCTCGGCTTGCGTTTTTCAAATGGGATTACCTCATCTCGCGGAGGCTCTTCCTCGGCAAGAGCCACCGGCAGCTTGCCTACCACCTGCATCGGAGAGATCTTATAATAGCCCACACTGGCTAGCAGATATTCTATGCCTCGCAGAGAAAAGCTTTTAGCAACATCGAGCAATTCCGCAGAATTGACGTAATTGATAAAATTCAGACCTTTTTTGCGAAATTCTCTTTCACATAGCTCTCTTCCCAACGCTATGGAACGCTCTCGCTCTTCGGCCTTGATCCAGTGGCGAATGCGATTGCGCGCCTTGGTCGATTTTACAAATTTGAGCCAATCTTTGCTGGGATGGTGATTGGCGGCCGTCAAGATTTCGATGGTGTCTCCGTTCTGCAGCTCGTGCCGCAACGGCACAAGCTTACCGTTAACGCGGGCTCCCACGCAGCGATGTCCGACTTCGCTGTGCACCTCATAGGCGAAATCGACAGGGGTTGCTCCTTTGGGCAGGGCCTTCACTTCGCCTTCAGGAGTGAAGACATAAACCTCATCTGGATAAAGATTGAGTTTAACGGCCTCGAAAGTACTTTTGTGGTCACGCCATTCTCTGTTCCACTCCAGCAGCTCGCGCAGCCAGGAAAACCGTCGGGTTTCTTCTTCATTAGCGTCTCCGGCCGGTTTGCCTTCTTTATAAAGCCAGTGGGCGGCAATACCTTCATTCGCCACCATGTCCATTTCTTCGGTGCGAATTTGGACCTCCATTCTCTCTCCGTAGGGACCAATAACGGTCGTATGGAGTGACCGGTACATATTGGTTTTTGGCTTTACGATGTAGTCCTTGTAGCGCCCCTCGACCGGCTCCCACATGGCATGAACAATGCCCAGGGCCTCATAACAGGATTTAAGGGAGTCGAGAATGACACGGAAGGCGATAACGTCATAAACCTTCTGCAGATCCAAATTCTGGCGGACCATTTTTTGATAGATGCTGAAAAGATGTTTCGATCTTCCGCTGACTCGCCCCCGTAGATTGTACTCTTCCAGCTTTGTCGTAAGAATCTGCTTGACTTCATCGACGTAGCGGCGGCGCTCTTCCTCGGTATTGGCGAGTCCATGCACTATTTCTCGGTACTCTTCGGGATGCATACACTGGAAGGCAAGATCTTCCAGTTCCTGCTTCATCCAGTCGATGCCCAAGCGAGCCGCCAGGGGGGCGTAAATATGGTGAGTTTCTTGCGCCATTATTTTTTGTGCCTCGGAAATATGCCGCTGGAAGCTGCGCATGTCCTGCAGCCGGTCGGCCAGTTTCACCAAAACGACCCTGATGTCCTCTGACATGGTAAGGACCATCTTGCGCATGTACTCGGCCTGGCGTTCTTCGCGCTGGCTGAAATCAAGCTGGCCCAGCTTTGTTACTCCGGCTACGATGCGAGTAATTCCGATTCCAAAAGTTCCTTCCAAATCACTCGCCGTCATTCTTTGGTCTTCCAGACAATCGTGCAGCAGACCGGCTGCGATGCTTTCTTCATCCAGGCGCATGCCGGCCAGGATTCCGGCCACTGCCAGGGGATGGTTCAGATAAGGCTCACCCTCCAACCGAACCTGTCCCTTGTGAATCTTGGCAGCAAATACGTAAGCCTTCTCAAGAAGAGATATATCGGCCTTCGGATAATAACCGAGTACTTGATCGACAATTTCGAAAAATCTTACCAACTCTTCCCGTACTCTTTAAGTTGAATAATGCCCTCTGAAACCTGCAGCAGAGCATGAGGAAAGCGCAGAGCTTTGAAGCGCTCTGTGCGGTTAACGATCACTACTGGTCGAGGATCTTTTCACCTGTCATCTGTTCGACTTCCTCCAGGAGCCTTCGAATCAGGTCTTCTTGCGGAACCTTTGCGACTCGGTCACCTTTTTTGAACAGGATGCCTTTGCCGCGTCCGCCTGCAATTCCCACATCGGCTTCACGGGCTTCGCCGGGTCCATTGACCACGCAGCCCATGATGGCAACTTTGATGGGGGTGCGAACTTTTCTAAGTAGCCGTTCAGCTTTTTCGACCAACGGGATCAGCTCTATTTCTGTCCTTCCACAAGTCGGGCAGCTGATCAGCTCTACTCCTCTCTCACGCAACTTCAAAGCCCGGAGAATACTGTATGCAACAGGTATTTCATCTTCCGGATCGCGGGTTAAAGAAACCCGCAAAGTGTCTCCGATACCCTCATACAGCAAGATACCGATACCCAAGGAAGATTTAATGGCCCCATCAACCAGAGTTCCCGCCTCTGTGACTCCGAGATGCAGAGGGTAATCTGTCTGTTCGGCCAGCAGCCGATAGCTGGCAATGGTGTCTAAAACGTCCGATGACTTGAGAGAGACTTTAATCAGGTCGAAGCCGTGATCTTCCAGCATTCGAATGTGGCGCAATGCACTTTTCACCATGGCCTCGGGACTCGGACGTCCATACCTGGCAAGCAGATCTTTTTCCAGAGAACCGCTGTTTACGCCGATGCGTATGGGCACCTGGCGTTCAGAGGCAGCTTTGACCACTTTTGCCACTTTGTTCCGGCCGCCAATGTTGCCGGGATTGAGCCGCAGTCCATCTACGCCTGATTTCAACGCTCCCAGTGCCAGTCGATGGTCGAAGTGGATGTCTGCGATGAGCGGTATGGCGATGGCTTGCTTGATGACAGGCAGCTGTTCTACCGCGCTCTGATCCAAAACGGCTACTCGTACCATTTCGCAGCCGGCATCCTGCAGACGTTGAATCTGTGCCACCGTTGCACGCCAATCGCGGGTGTCGGTATTGGTCATCGACTGCACCACGACAGGGGCTCCCCCGCCGACGGCGATGTGGCCTATATGGATCTGTTTGGTGGAACGTCTTCGTTGAAGAGGACTCAAAACTGCTCCTTACACACAAGATAAACTCAATCGACCTTTATTATAGCTGAAAAAGGTATTCTAGTAACCGTTTCCACTCAAATGGTGCAGAACCATAGTCGCGAGTCCGAGGAAAATGAAAAAGCCTCCGGTATCTGTTGCCATGGTGACAAAAATGCTCGATCCCAATGCCGGATCAAGCCGCAGTTTGCGAAGGACTATTGGCACCAATGATCCTACCAGGCCGGCGATGATCAGGTTAATCGTCATGGCCATCCACAGGATCATCGAGAGCCACAAATTTTTGTGCCAGATAAAAGCGATACCGGCCATTACCATGCCACAAATCAACCCGCTGAATAACCCTACTCCAATTTGCTTGAAAAGCACCTGCCAGTTGCCTTCCACCCTGATTTCTCCCAGCGCCAATGCTCTAACCACTACGGTCAGGGATTGAGTTCCAGCGTTGCCGCCGATACCGGCAACAATGGGCATCAACGAAGCCAACACAACGAAGCTGCTGATGGTTTCAGAAAAAAGGCTGACCGTGTAAGAGGCCACCAATGCCGTACATAGATTGACCAGCAACCATGGTACGCGAAGCTTTACCGAACGGGGCAAAGGTGAAAAGACTTTTTCATCGGTGTCGAGATTGGCAAGGTGGTACATATCTTCGGTTGCTTCTTCATTCATGACGTCGAAAACGTCGTCAAAAGTAATGATGCCGATCAGGCGCTCTTCAGCATCCACCACCGGCATGGCAAGAAAGTCATAATGAGTCATCTCTTTGGCAACATCTTCAATATCCGCATCGAAGCGAACCGAAATGACATTCCGGTTCATGATTTCATGTACCTGCATGTCGGGGCGTGCCATGATAAGATCTCGCAACGAGACGAAGCCGATCAATCGACGAGCATGATCCACAATATAGACATAGTAAATGGTTTCTTTTTTAGTTGCTTGAAAACGCAACTGGTCGAGCGCCGCCCGAATAGTGGCGTCTGGTCGGAGCAGCGCGTAGTCGGTCGTCATGTAAGCGCCGGCACTGTCTTCAGGATAAGTTATGAGCTTGAGGATGTTCTGCCTTTCGGCCTGAATGATTAGCGACAGCAGTCGTTCCTGCGATTTTTCGTCAAGCTCCTCCACAAGGTCGGCCCGGTCGTCAGGGCTCATCAGACTGATCAATTCTGCCACGACGGATCTGTGCAAGTGTCCGAGTGCTTCCTTCTGTTTTTCGAAGGCAACGAATTCGAATACCCTCAAAGCCTCAGCAGCTCCGACGAGCTCTATGTATCTCGCAACTTCTTCTGGATGAAGGGACGCCAATCGTTCTGCACCATCGGCCGGATGCAGATCGCCAAAAACCTGCACGAGAGCATCCCTATCTTCGCTTTGAATCCATCCACGCAACTGGTCGATTTCGAACCTGTCCACCATATCATGCTCCATGATCTGTGCTCTTCCATGCCGACCAATCTCTGACTTAACAGGGAAATTGCGTACTTCTATCAGATACCAAAGCTCATTTCAATGTAATGAGCCTTTAAGTTCCCAAAGGATGTTGCTAAAGTGAAAAATCCGAAAAATAGGAGGCGCAACTTTAAAAGATGCCATCCGATTGAATCCAGAGAGAGGGATACATGCAAACTGAACCTGTTTATGAAAAATTGGCAGAACACCTGAACCGTTTACCGGCTGGATTTCCGCGTACATCGAGCGGGGTGGAGATGCGCATTCTGCGGCGTCTGTTCACGCCGGAGGAAGCTTCCCTGGCGCCGCTTTTATCCCTCAAACCTGAAGCTCCGGCCGAAATTGCCGCCCGCGCCGAAAGACCAACGGAAGAGATTGCTCAAAAGCTGCTGGAGATGTCCCACAAAGGGCTCATCTTCCGTCTCCAGAAAGGGACAAAGACCCGATACATGGCTGCTCAGTTTGTCATCGGAATCTGGGAATACCATGTGAACGATTTAGATCTGGAACTGATCAGGGACATGAATGAGTACATTCCTCACTTCTTCGACCAGTCGTATTACTCGCGTACTCCGCAATTGAGGACTATACCCATCTCCGGGTCGATAAGTGCGGAACAGGCGGTTATGCCTTACGAAGAAGCACGACGAATTATAGAAGAGCAGGACAAAATCATTGTCGCTCCCTGCATCTGTCGCAAAGAGCATCAAATGACGGGGAAGGGGTGCGACAGACCTCTTGAAAGCTGTCTGGTATTTGGCGTTGGAGCTGTTTACTATGAAGAAAACGGTCTCGGACGCTCCATCGATCGGCAAGAAGCGTTGGACATTCTTCAGCGTGCCGAACAGGCCGGGTTGGTACTGCAGCCTTCCAATGCCAAAAAGGTAGTCAATATTTGCACCTGCTGTGGTTGTTGCTGTCAGATTCTTAAGAATCTTAAGAAGCTGCCTAAGCCGGCCGAATTTGTAGCATCAAATCATTATGCCACAATTGACCGTAAAGTGTGCACGGGGTGTGAGACGTGTTTGGATCGATGCCAAATGGAGGCCGTGAGGATGGAGGAAGGATCAGCTCTCATAGATGCTGATAGATGCATCGGCTGCGGGCTTTGTGTACCGACCTGTATGGATGGGGCCATAGCGCTCAAGATGAAAACGGAGGACAGGCGTCGCGAACCGCCTCGTCATTTCATGGAGACGTACATGCGCATTGCTCAGGAGCGAATCAAGAAATTGCAGGAGCACTCAGGCAACTGATGCGCATTTTTTGCACTCATGCGTCTCCTCCCTCCGGAGGCTCTTCTTGCTTTTACACTATCGATTCGCTAGGAGCCTCAAGGATTCCGGATGGAGACTAATTTGGATAGACATTGCCGGTTTCCAGAATGCACCAGCCATTGCGGGTTTTTCCCAGCAGCAGATTAAGTTGCCAACCGAGTTTGCAGTGATCGGTGATCTCCTTGGGAACTTTCACTTCCACCAGATCTGTGGTAGTAGCTCCGGAAAGGGAAAGTACTCCCGGCTCCATTTCTTCGACGGTGAAATAGTCGTCTAATTCAGAGGTCCAGTAACGTGGTGCATGATTTTGTGCGTAATCGTAGAGCAGCCTCGCCAGACGTTCTGCCGCGGGAAGCTCGCGGGCGGCTTCAGCGGCTATCCTGCTGCCTTTCACGGCTTGCTCTCTGTCGATGTATCCGCGATCTTCCAGCCATTTCAGCAGCTTTTTAGTCACTGTCCCGGCCGCCTGCAGCAGGGCTTCGGACGCCATCACCTTGCGAATCATAAAATAGTTCAAAAAATTGGAAAGTGACGGCAGAATCTTACCCGGCCCGAAAATGACGCAGAATTCCAGATTCTTGTGGAAGTACAGTTTTTCGTACAAAGCCACGTCCGAGGAATTGTCCAATTCGTGATAGCCGTAGCCATTCAGGCAATGTCTAAGTAGATCAATCACTTCTTCGTAATGTCGATAGGTTCGGGGCTTGAGCCGTCTTTGCTGGTCCTTGAGGAATCTGGCGAAAACATCTTCAAGGTTGGGGGTCGCTATCGTCGGAAAATGAAGGACATTGCTTCTGCTTTTCATCTGTTTCACCTGCTCGGTTCTTTACAAATTTTATACCACTTATATCCGGCTTCCACATTGCGGGCAATAGCGAAATGAAGGGTCGATCAAAGCTCCACACTGCCGACAGGGATTGCTCTCCATCGGCGGAGAAGATTGCCTCCGCCCAGACTGTTGCATCGAGCCGACAGCTCCACAACGGTCACAAATGATCACAGGCTGGCCGCGTTTAACGGGAAACAACGGAATAAAGAACAGACTGAGGTAATGATCCACGCGCTTCAATCGAGCTTGAGCTAATCCGCAAGCAGAACAGAGCCGAGGTGCATCGTCTAGTGTTATTGTCTTGGGTTGAATTCCACCGATAAAGAAAAACATTCTTGTTTCCTCTCGCCCGTTGTTGCGATTGCGAACAGATATTAGCACAAAATTGGCAAAATTACTATGAAGTGGTGACCAATCCCAGATCGTCGAGCCTCAGTGAGCGGACAGGGCGGTTCGAAGAGATCTGGACCGACCTTGAAAATCGATCTTTCAGCCAATGCATGAAGAATCCTTATTGTCCTCTTTTCTGAACTGTGGGATAGAAGTGCGGAGTCACCTTGCTCCGGTGTTCTTTTTTGTTTTCCGGTTTGCACTTGTCGAGAGCGACGTGAGGGTCGGTTTACAGTCCTTCCTGCAGAATAAAACCAACGGTAACCATTTAGATTTCTTTTACGGCACTGTTCTTGCTCGAGAAACCGTGCGAGATCCAACTTGAATCTGAGCAGCATCCCTGGAGGAACAGATGCCGACCGACTCCTATAATCCTAAAATCATGCCTCCGCGAGTCTATGGCATACTGCACCGCACCCGCCTTGTTGAGTTCCTGCAGGAAAATGCAGAGAAGAAGCTGATCTTGATTCTGGGGCGAGCAGCCCAGGGCAAGTCCACGCTGGCAGCAGCCTACACCACCTTATCGAAAGCTCCATGTGCCTGGATGAATTTAAGCACTGAGGATTCCGATCCTGTCAATCTATTCTATCTTCTCGTGCAATCCCTTCAGTACGTGTTGAAGGATGTCGATCTTTCAACACTACTGGAATTCCCCAGAGTCGGTCTGGGGCCTAGAGTGGGAATCTCACTCTATCGACACTGGCTCAGCTCGGTCTTCAACCGCGTCACTTGTCCCGCTCACATCATCTTGGATGGCCTCGAGCAGCTTGGACCGACATCTTTTGGTTTTTTGCGCATGTTAATTGAGCAAGTGCCGCCTCATATCGGTTTAATCCTAATCTCCAGAACAATGCCTCCGCTCGATCTGCAAAAGCTTAAGCTGAATCAAGACATGATAACTATCGACAATGATCAGCTCGCTTTCACTTTCGATGAGGCTAGGCGATTCTTTTTAGAGATGCACAAATTTGCCTTAGATGATGAAGCAATCCGCGAGATTCATAGAATTACCGAAGGCTGGGTTGGTGGTCTCACCCTGTTTGTGGTGAGCTTGCGCCAACTTTCGAAAGACGAGCAGAAGCAGCTTTCGTTCGACTCTTGCAGGAATAATTTCAGAACGGAAGTATTCGACTATTTCAAAGAGCAAGTGTTTTCTGCTCAACCCGAAAAGATACAAACGTTTCTGATCTACTCATCGATCCTGGACTTTGTTGAGCCGGGCCTGGCAAGAGATTTAACAGGGGTCGACAACACCGAAGAGATACTTTCGGTAATGTCTAGAAAAAACCTGTTTGTTCAAACCGTTTACAGTGGCAAGAAAGGAATAGTGTATCACTATCATACTTTGTTCAGGGACTTTTTGAAGGCTAAATTCGAAACAGCCACAAACGAGACGGAGCGACGAGATTGGTTCTCCAGAGCAGGCGGATTTTATGAAGGGAGAGGTGACCTCCGAGATGCTGTGAAGTACTACCTAGAGGGAAGATTCTATCAGGGTGTGGCTCGGATTATTGAAGAAATCGGTATGGAGTTGTTGAGAGAAGGGAGGAATGTCGCTCTGGCCGGATGGCTTGAAATTCTGCCGGAAGACTTGCTTCAGTCAAATCCGTGGTTGCTCCTTTATCGCTGTATGATAAGGCGGTTTTCTGCTGTTGAGGAAAACAGCCGCGTTTTGACGAGAATTGTCGATGCATTCGAAAAGACCGGCGACAGAAGAGGACAGCTTCTTGCACTGGCCTATCTGCTGGAGACATCTATTTTCAGAGGGCGTGATTCAATTCCGGTTAAGAGCCTGCTGAGCAAAAGTGAGGCTCTACTTGAAGATAGGGATACTGATGCTCATCGATACGAGGGGGCCGTTCTCTGGCTTCAAGTCGGCTTTGCCAACACGATGAGAGGCGGAGATCCGCAAAAGGGGCTATTCGCCTGCCAGAAAGCTTACTTGCTGGCTGAGTACCTGAGGGATACTACTCTTCGGTTCCATGCCCTGGTCTGTATTGTAGAAGCGCTGACGTGGCTTGGAGATTTCTCCTCAGGCAGTATCTACTATGACAATCTAGTTGCGCTGGTGGATACCAATCCCGATCCTGAGCTGCATTCCCTGCAGCTTCTTAGTTATTGCAGCTTGCTGGTCGCCAAAGGCGAGATCGAAAAGGCCCAAGAAATCGCTTTGGCTGCCAAAGCTCAAACAGAACAGAATGGATTGATCCACCTGTTTCCATTAGTACTTTTTCATGACTTTGTGGTGAACGTCAATTTAGATAAGTACCCGGAAGCCGAACAGATTGGTGGGAGAGTATTGGGTCTTGCACGATCCAGCGGCAACCTGCTGCTGGTGGGACGCATCCTGCTGTGGCTGGGCATCCTGCATTATCGGATGGACAGGTATGAAGAGGCAATTCAACTTCTTAAGGATTCAAAAGAAATATTCAGCTCTCAAAGCACATGGTCCGAAACACATTTGAACATCTGCAAGTTGATTTCGGCATTAGTGCAAATACATAAGACCGTAGACGATAATTCAATTCGAGAGCTTAGAAGCGTGTTTGAGTCTGCCAGTGGAATGAGTAACCATCTGCTTGCTGTGCATGCCAGCTTTGCATTGGCCCTGCGAGCCTGGAAAGAAGGTCTATTTGCTGATAGCTCGGAACATCTGCAGACCGGTTTCGCAATCGCACAGAGAAAAAAGTACGAACATTTTCAGTTTCTATCACCTCGAGATACGGTGCAAATTTGCTTAATAGCCATTGAATTGGACATCAAGAGGGCTGCCGATTATGCCACCCGTCTTCTGACTGAAAAGCTGAGCAAGTGGGCTCGACCGAACCTGGACAATCTCTTCGAACGACTGACCCCAAAGCTCCGCACTAGCGCACTCAAGATTAAGAAGCGCATTCATATTTCCTCGCTGCCGAGCATCCGTATCGAAGCATTAGGTGGTTTTCGAGTTCTTCGTGCAGGTCAACCTATGGGAAAGACGGAATGGCGCGGGAACCAACCTAAACGGCTGCTCAAGGCGATCCTTGCGCGAGGAGGCCGAAACGTGCCGGTCGATGTGGTCGTTGAAGACCTTTGGCCCGAGCGGGATGCTAAAGTCGGGCAAGCCAATTTTACGGTGAATCTGCATCGGCTGCGGAGGATTCTGGAGCCGGAATTGAACAAGTATCATGGCTCCTCCTATATCGAGTTGAAAGGAAATCTCATCTCACTTAATGAGTCCCTTTGCTCCAGCGATTTGGGGGACTTTTTAGCGCTTGTACGAAAGGCCGAGCAGCACAAGGCGAAGGGAGAGATCAAGGAGTCTCTGGATGCAAGTAGAAGAGCCGTAGAGACTTACAAAGGAGATTTCCTCTCGGAAGAGCTCTATGCCGGCTGGGCCGCGGAAAAGAGGGAGGATTTGCGCAAGTTGTTTCTCGATTTTCTGCTGAAAATGGCCGCATTTCATGAAGAACGCGGTGTATCGAGAGAGGCGATCAGGTGCTACCAAAAAGCGCTTGAAACGGACCCGCTGTTGGAGGGCGCCTATCAGAAGCTTATGCTTATTCACTCCAATCGAGGCAATAAGGGCGCCGCCGTGAAAGTCTACGAAGCATGCAAAAAAGCGTTTGAGTGTGAGCTTGGCCTGGAGCCCGATGACTTGACGAAAGCCATTTATCGAAAAATCGCAGAAACGCGATCATAGCCCAAAAATTGGGAAGACTTTTTGCGGGTCAGCGGGTTGACCAGTGAAATCGTATTTTTACATCTACTTGGGGCACATTCGACAGTTTTTATCTCATCTCTTTTGTAAGCGTTTTGTAACCCTCTGAGGTGTATACGGAAATTAGATGTTTCCAGGCACCCAAAAGCAGAGGAGTACTGCCATGAAAAAAGCGTCCCCTTTGGTTCTTCTGTTTGTGTTTTCTATTCTTTCATACGCTCATAGCGACTCCATCACGAAAGAGAGCTACTTTCGTGATTGCATCAGTCAAAAAATCGAGCGATACGAGCGTACTGCCAGGCTGATCGGTTCGGCAGGGGGAAATTTGAGTCTTTGTGCAGAGCATGCCCTTGCTCGGGGAGAATTCTATCGACAGCACAAAGAAGAGTTGGTGCAGGGAATGATAGATAAACAGGTGCGAGAAAAAAGATATGCGGTGGATTACTTTCTGAACAAGACTTACGCAACTTACCAGGATCAATCGCATCAGAACTACCCGACTTCTAAGGCTGAATAGAGATGCGTCTTATTTGAATGAATCGCCAGATTTGAAAGACAGACGGTCATGGAGCATGTCATCCGGCTCCATGCCTACGGAAGGGGAGCAAAAACCTCCGCAAGCGTTTTTTGGCTCCCCTTCTTTTTTTATCGATATCTATACTAATCAAGGGTTAAAAGTTACATTTTTGAATGACTGAAAATTTGGCCGCAAGAGAGTATCGAGTTCGTCTCGGTACACCGTATGAGTCTTGTTGAGGCAATCCGTGATTGCAGAGCAAAACAACGGGAAGT
>JAVEVM010000831.1:0-2723 GCA_034005055.1 Desulforhabdus sp.
GTGACCGGTTTCGCCTTCGGCATGGGAATTGAGAGAATCGCGATGCTCAAATTTGGTATCGACGATCTGAGGCTTTTCTTCGAGAACGATCTTCGCTTTTTGCGCCAGTTTTGACGAAGAAGCAGGACAGCGCCAAGACTGCAGGCATTCCCCTGCCATTGCAGATGCACGGTGGAGACACGCCCAACAAATTCTTTCTGACGAAATTTCCCCTGAGCCTTGCTTTGCTCTTGATGCTGTTGAATTCCTCGCTTTATGAACGCCTTGAAGCGATTGGAAGACGGTAAAGAGGAATTTAAAGGATGATAATCAGTCTAAAATGGCTCCAAGATTATGTGGACGTGCAAATAACTGTTGAACAACTGATCGATCGTCTGACCATGGTCGGGCTCGAGGTGGAAGGGGTATACCAATCAAATCCGGATTTGCAGCGCGTTGTCACTGCCAGGCTCGAGACAGTTGAGGCACACCCGCAAGCGGATCGTCTTAAACTATGCAGAGTCTCAGATAGCAGCACCAGTTATCGGATCGTTTGCGGGGCGCCGAATCTGGAAATCGGAAGCGTCGTTGCCCTCGCACTGCCGGGTGCAAAGCTGGCAAGCGGAGCGATTTTGCAGGAGAGCCAGATTCGCGGCGAAATCTCTCAAGGCATGCTCTGCTCTGAGAAAGAACTGGGGGTTGGCGAAGATGCCAGCGGAATTTGGCTCTTGCCGCAGGATACACCGATAGGGATATCGATTTCGGAGTTGCTCGGCAAAGATGACACCATTCTCGAAATCGGTGTGACGCCGAATCGCGGTGACTGTCTTTCTGTAGTCGGGGTCGCGAGGGAAGTGTCAGCCATATGCGGCTCACCGTTGCGCTACCCGGAGCTTGCGCTGCAGGAAACCGGTCCGGATATCGGCGGCTTGACCTCGGTAGGCATCGATGATCCGGTTGGCTGCCCTCGATATGCGGCTCGCCTGGTACAGAATGTAGTTGTGGGGCCGTCGCCCCAATGGCTCCGCGAGAAGCTGGAAGCTGTAGGACTTCGTTCTATAAACAATATTGTTGACGTCACCAATTTTATCATGATGGAGCTGGGGCAGCCGCTGCACGCTTTCGATTTCGACTTGCTGGCCGAGCATCGAATCGTCGTGCGCAAGGCCAGAGAAGGCGAGCGTTTCACGACTCTTGACGAAGCCGAGCGGGTGCTTTTTGACGATACGCTCCTCATCTGTGACGGCAAGGGACCGATTGCGGTTGCCGGCATTATGGGAGGCCTTGATTCGGAGATCAGAAAGGCAACCACACGGGTGCTGATCGAAAGCGCTCATTTCCAGCCGCAATCTATTCGTCGAACCAGTAAGAAATTGGGTCTGCGCAGTGAATCAAGCTTCAGATTCGAGCGGGGGGTCGACCCGGAAGGCCTTATCCGGGCGCTTGATCGTGCAGCTCAGTTGATGGCCGAAGTTGGCAGGGGCCAGATCGCCAGAGGACGCATAGACGTATACCCCAATCCAATCAAGCCGCCGGCTTTGACTCTGCGGGTAGAGCGAACAAATCGCTTCCTGGGAACCCGGTTGAAAGCGTCTGAGATGGCCGAGGTCCTTCGGCGCATAGAAATGCAGGTCAATGAGATTGACGGTCAGAACCTGCAAGTTATACCGCCTCCTTTCCGCCCTGATATCACCAGGGAAGTTGACTTGACCGAAGAGGTGGTGAGGCTGGTCGGATACAACAGAGTGCCGGTAACTGCTCCACTGGCTGCAGTAACGGCGGCTCCATTCGATCCCCATTTGCGTGCTCGGCAGGAGGCGAAGCAGTTACTTCGAGGCGCCGGCTTCTACGAAGTATTGAATTACTCTTTCATTTCCCACGATTCTTTACTGAAGCTGAAGTTGCCGCCGGAGGACCGACGACTCGATGCCATTTGCTTAATGAACCCCCTCAGCGAAGAGCAGGCGGTGATGAGAACTTCACTCATCCCGGGTTTGCTGCAGACTGTCGGATACAATTTCGATCACGGCAATGAAGATCTTCGGATCTTTGAATTGAGTAAAGTCTTTCTTTCCAATCCCGGCGCCAGTCTGCCTGAAGAGAGGCATCAATTCGCAGGAGCGATGGCCGGCCGCCGCGATCCCGACCTCTTGTATGGAGGGAAGCAACTGGTCGATTTCACGGATGTGAAAGGAATTGGGCAGAGTCTCCTTAGTATTTTTTGCCTGGAGAATGTTTCTTTTCGTACCGAGAATCCTCCCTTTTATCTGGACCCGGCTCTAGCGGCGTCGATTTACTGCAATGAGCGCCAGATAGGGCAATTGGGTCGAATAAATCCGGAGGTGCGGGAAGCTTTTGACCTGAAGCAGGATGTCTTTCTCCTTGAGCTCGATTTTGATCTGGTCTTCGACCTCAGGTCGCCGCAGCCTCTGTTCCGCCCGTTGCCGAAATTTCCTGCGGTAGTCAGGGACATGGCAATTATTGTCGATGAGGAGTGCACTGTTCAAGAGCCCCTTGACTACATCAAGGATCAGGGAGAAACCCTGTTGGAACAACTTGAGGTTTTTGACATCTTTACAAGCGAGCAACTCGGCGCGGGAAAGAGGAGTATCGGTTATCGTCTGGTGTATCGAGCCGCCGATCGAAACCTGACTGATGAAGAAGTCAATGAGATTCATGGCAAATTAGCAGAAAAAGTGCTGGCCAAATTTAATGCGACCTTGCGATGATCAACAACTACATGG
>JAVEVM010000015.1:0-12317 GCA_034005055.1 Desulforhabdus sp.
TCGATCCGGCGCACTTCCGGCCTCTATGAAGTCATTTCGGTCAATCGGCATGGAAGGAGCTGCTTACAAGAGAAGCGAGTGGGAATGGGAACCGGCTTTCGAACAACAAACCAGCGGTCGATCGTTCAACTGCAAGCATTGTCTCTTTTGGGCATGAATCCTTTTTCCCTGAGATAGTTCACAGACGCCATTACTATGTCTTCAGGCTTTTGCTCGTAAGCATCGACCCTTATGGTTACATAACCGCCATATTCCGAGGCCTCGATACAATTCAGCACAGCAGGAATATCAACCCCTCCCTCGCCTAACTGGGTATGGCGATGGGATCGGCTGGCGGGAATGTCGCCCAGATGCACATGGGCGACATAACATTTCAACTTCTCCCATGACTGGCAGGGGTCTTCTCCCACGCAAAAAAAATGTCCCGCGTCAAAATTTATGCCCAAATATTCGTTAAATTCAAGCTCTTTCAGAAGCTCAAGCGCTTGTTCGCTGGTTTCTAAAAGAAGCCCGGGCTCCGGTTCAATCAGCAATTTCACACCCAATTTTGAGGCCAGCGGCAAAATCCGATGCAGGTTTGCCACTAGAAGCCTGAAAGCATCCCTTTGGTTCATGCTTTCAGGTATTTGACCGCCGGCATTGGTAGAAACGTAGGCAACACCCAGTGCCGCAGCCAGCCGCATACAGTCCAGGGTATATCGGATGCGCATTTCACGATGCTGCCAATCCTCTTCCAGCCAGGAAGGATTATAAGCTTCAGGCATAGCGGTTACTAACGAGCTGTTTAAGTTACAGATCTTGATCTTTTTCTCTGCCAGGCATCGGCCAAGCTCTGCAATTGTCGCGGCTGTAAGATCGTCAGGAAAGGCGTGCGGACGATCGGCGATAATTTCGACGGCACAAAAGCCGGCTTTTGCTATCGCGTCGATAGCTTCCGCCAGCGGCTTGGAACGGAATACGTTCGTACTGTAAGCAAAGTGCATGGTTACTCCCTTGTATCTAAATGATCATGCGCCAGTCGAGTACACGGCAATCTGTTTGGTAGATCCGTATCGGGTTTAAGTCCAGCTCCTGAATTTGAGGAAAATCGTTGAGCAGCCAGGAGACTCTGATTATCGCATCAACCAGTGCCCTCCGATCGAGCGGCGGCTGCCCCCTCAGCCCTGCCAGAAGTTTTGCTCCCTTTATTTCGTCCAACAGTCGATTGGCTTCGTTTTGGCCGATCGGAGCAATGCGGATGGCCGATTCTCTGAAAACCTCTACGTAAATTCCGCCGAGCCCGACAATCACAACGGGTCCAAACTGCTGGTCCTGGCGCCCGCCAATGAACCATTCCAAACCTGGCTCTGCCATCTTCTGCAACAGAACTGAAGGCCCAAGCGAAGAAAGGGCGCGGTAGGCGGAGCGCAAAGATGGCTCATCAGCAAGATTGAGATAGACTCCCCCGGCATCGCTTTTGTGAATCACTTCCGGCTGTGCGGTTTTTAATGCTACGGGAAAGCCCAGACGATTTGCAGCCCTCAGAGCCTCTTCTTCGTCATCGGCAGATTGCCATTCCACCAAGGGAATTCCGTAAGCGCTCAATATGGAGGCTACCGTCGTGGAGCCTATCGGCCCTGCTGAGGCTTTTGCAAGTGCAGCTTCCGCCACATCCCGATTCACTCCGGCAGGCCTTATGTCTGCAAAAGGCAGCGGCCTTAGCTCCTGCCTTTGACAATTCCATGCCAATGCTCTCAGGGCTTCTCTCGGGTCCGTGAAAATGGGAAAATCCAGTGCCCGGCGATTATATTCGAGCTCGGCATGAGTCGTAAACAAGCAGACCGCAAGCGGTTTTGGGGATTGTCTTGTCAACTCCCCCAGCCCTTTGAGCAATCGACGGGATTCTTCAGCATCAAAGATCCCTTGATAGTTGTGAATAAAAAGCACTCCATCAGTGTCTTGGCGCTCCAGGGAATTCTCCGCCACTGTTTTGTAGAGGTCAAGATCGAACAGATCTCCCAGATCCATCGGATTATGCAATTCAATGACTTTCGCCCTCGAGCGCTCCTTGACCGTTTGCAGGATGTCATCGGGAAAAGGCGGCAAAGAGAAGCCGAGCTCGTCCGCCGCGTCAGCTGCCATCACCGCGTGGCCACCCGATCGGGATATAACGGCCAGGCGCCTGCCTTGCATCGGCG
Source organism: Desulforhabdus sp. (assembly GCA_034005055.1). Taxonomy (GTDB): domain Bacteria; phylum Desulfobacterota; class Syntrophobacteria; order Syntrophobacterales; family Syntrophobacteraceae; genus Desulfoferrobacter. The sequence goes on from JAVEVM010000015.1 coordinate 2,178, forward strand.
CCAGCATGAATGCCTTGAGCATATGGAAAGCTTCCCGCTGCTCGCGTGCACGAAGAATTCCGCTCTGCCTGAAAGCCGAATCCACCACCTCGTCGTTTGAAGAAAGCGAGGCGGAATGGGATCGAGCTATGGCGAAACCCGATTCCCCCGTATTTGATTTGTGCACAATAATGGCTTTAGACGATCGCATTGCAATTTCCATCAACCGTCGGCCGTCGGCAATCCCCTCCAGGTAGCAGAAAATATGGCTGGTCTCCGGATCCTCGCTAAGGTACTGGAGGAGGTCCGCCTCGTTTACATTCAGCTTATTGCCGATGCTCGCAAATTTGCTGAATCCCATGTGCTCTCCGCCCAGGCCGTTAACTATCATGCCGCCCACCCCGCCGCTTTGTGAAACTATGGAGACGCGGCCGGGGCGGCCCTCCGGTTTGAAAGGCATGAAGGGCACCGCAAGGCCGGTTTGACGATCCATGACACCAATGCAATTAGGGCCGATCATGCGCATCCCATAACGATCGAGACAATCAAGAATTTGCTGCTCCAATCCCATTCGCTCTTCACCCAGTTCCCTGAATCCTGCAGATTCGACTACTACTCTTTTTATGCCTTTCTCGCCACACTGCTGCAAGACTTCCGGAACCGCCGCTGCCGGCACCAGAATGGCCGCAAGCTCGACCGGCTCCGGTAGCTCCATAATACTCGGGTAAATTTTGTGACTCAAAAAAGAACCGCCCTTCGGCCCGACCAGATAGACGTAGCCGCTGTAGCGGAATTCCAGCAGATTGTAAACCATGACCCGGCCAAGATTGCCGGCAGAATTGGAAACACCGACCACCGCCACGCTTCCAGCCCGAAAGAATTTATCCATACCAGCTTCCCCCCCTCGATTTCACTAACCAATTCCCAGACGAAACCCTTAAGCCAGGAGCTTGTTCGTCAATTCGGCATACCTGCCATGGAACCCTTCAGCGCTGCCCATAAGTTTGCGGATGAGGACTAATTATTCGAATAGAAAGCCACTTTGAGCCAATGGACTCATGTGACTCTATAGCACTACTGCAACTCGTCAACAAGGGGCGAGAGCAAAAAGCAGCAATTGTCATTTGGAATGCGAATTGCCGGATGCGCTTAGGTAGATGTTGAGCATCAGAGGTGGAAGTGTTAATAGAGGTTGGGACTGGTTTTGTTAAAGGGCAGCCGATTGCGGGCATGGCGGGTAAAACGGCACTATAATTATGATTGTCAGGTGAGCCCGGGAAGTGCTCTATTTTGAAAAGCCCCCCGCCATGCAGGCGGCGAATTGGAGGAGAGGATGACAGTGATACACGGTTTCGAACTGATAAGTGAGCAGTATATTTCTGAAATCAAGGCAGAGGCCAAATTCTACCGACATCTGAAGACCGGCGCAGAGCTTCTTTCGATCGCAACAGAGGAGGAGAACAAAGTATTCGGCATTACGTTTCGAACTCCACCGGCAGATTCGACCGGAGTTGCTCATATTTTGGAACATTCGGTGCTTTGCGGCTCGCGCAAGTATCCGGTGAAAGAACCTTTTGTGGAAATGCTCAAAGGTTCACTCAAGACATTCTTGAACGCCTTTACCTATCCCGATAAGACCTGCTATCCGGTGGCCAGCCAGAACCTCAAGGACTTCTATAACCTTATCGACGTCTATTTAGATGCGGTTTTCTATCCCCGCCTCACACCGTTGATTTTTCAGCAGGAAGGTTGGCACTTGGAACTGGAAAAAGCCGACGATTCTCTATCTTTCAAAGGGGTCGTGTACAATGAGATGAAGGGAGCCTACTCATCGCCCGATTCCTTGTTGAGTGAGTACTCGCAGCAATCTGTTTTCCCCGACAATACCTACGGTCTCGATTCGGGGGGCGACCCCAAACAGATTATCAATTTGACTTTCGAGCAGTTCAAAGAATTTCACCAAAGGTACTATCATCCTTCCAATGCTCGCATCTACTTTTACGGCGATGACGACCCGGCGGAGCGGCTTCGGCTTGTGAATGAATTCCTGAAGGATTTCGATCGACTGGAAATAGATTCAATGGTTCGTCTGCAGCCTTACCTCGATCGGCCAAGGCGGATCGAGCGTACCTTCAGCTCAGGACAGGGCGGCGGCCGTCAAAATGAAGATCCTAAAGGGATGGTCACTCTCAACTGGCTGCTTCCTGAAACGACCGATCCGGAGCTGAATCTGGCGTTTCATGTTCTTGAATACATTCTGCTCGGAATGCCCGGCTCCCCATTACGAAAGGCTCTAATTGACTCGGGTCTGGGCGAGGATCTTGCCGGCACGGGGCTTGAGGGCGAGCTTCGGCAGATGTATTTTTCAACCGGCCTGAAGGGAATCGATGTCCAATCTGCAGACCGAATCGAATCGCTCATTCTAGACACCCTTTCCGATCTTGTGACTAATGGGATTGATCCGGGAACCGTTGAAGCGGCCCTCAATACAACTGAATTTCGCCTGCGCGAAAACAATACCGGCAGCTTTCCGCGAGGACTGCTGGTCATGCTGCGCACGCTAACCACCTGGCTCTATGACAGCGACCCAATGGCACTATTGTCGTTTGAAGCCCCTCTGGCCGCGGTGAAATCCAACACCGCAACCGGAAGATATTTTGAAAGCTTGATCGATCGCTACCTGATCGACAATAAGCACCGTGTGACCCTGGTCTTGAGGCCTGATCCCACCCTTGAGGAGAAAGAGACGGCGGAAGAGCGGGAGCGTTTGGAAAAGATCGCCAGCGGCATGGGCCCGGAGCAGCGGCAGGCCGTCGTCGAAAACACCCGGGTATTGCGGCAAATGCAAGAGACTCCCGATCCACCCGAAGCGTTGGCGACCATTCCGTCCCTGGCAGTTGAAGATCTCGATAAGAAAAATAAAGTCATTCCCATCGAAGAATTGAATAAGATGGGGGTTAAGCTTCTCTATCACGATCTAGCAACCAACGGAATAGTCTACTTTGATGTAGGCTTCGATCTGCGATCGCTGCCGCAAAAGCTTCTGCCCTATGTGCCTCTTTTCGTTCGCGGACTGATCGAACTGGGAACTGAAAGGGAAGATTATGTGACTTTCACCCAGCGCATCAGTCGAAAAACAGGAGGAATTCGACCGGAGGTTTTTACCTCATCGATAAAAGAGAGTGTGGAAAGCGCAACCTGGTTTTTGCTGCGGGGCAAAGCCATGGCGTCAAAGACCCGCGAGTTAATCGATATTCTGCAAGACATGCTGCTTACTGTAAGGCTCGATAATCAGGAGCGCTTTCGCCAGATGGTGCTGGAAGAAAAAGCAAGGCAAGAGCAAAAGCTGGTCCCCGCAGGGCACCAGATAATAAATCTGCGGCTGCGCTCGCATTTCAGGAAGGCGGACTGGGTAGCCGAACAGATGAATGGTATAAGTTACCTCATGTTTGTGAGAAGGCTCGCCGAGTCGGTGGAAAAAAACTGGGATGAAATCCTTTCTGCACTTCAAAGGATTTATCGACTGTTGATCAAACGCAACACAATGCTGCTCAATGTCACTATGGATCGCGCCGATTGGACCTCATTCGAAGCTCAGATGAACGATTTTGTCGCGGCCATACCGGCTGCAAACGGGCAACCGGAGCGGGCCAACTGGACTCCAGAGAACATTCCTCCCTTCGAGGGCATGGTCATTCCCACGCAGGTGAATTACGTAGGCAAAGGCACCAACATCTACGATCTGGGCTACCGGTTTCATGGATCAACGCTGGTGGTTTCAAGGTATCTACGCAATTCCTGGCTGTGGGAGCGCATCCGGGTGCAGGGGGGAGCCTATGGGGCTTTCTGCCTGTTCGATCGGCTTTCCGGCTCTCTTTGCCTTGTTTCCTACAGAGATCCCAATCTACTCAAGACCCTGGAGAACTTCGATCAGACGGCGGCCTTCTTGCGTAATCTTGAGTTGAGTAAGGACGAGCTCGCCAAGGCCATTATCGGCACTGTTGGAGACATCGATACATATATGCTGCCGGACGGCAAAGGGTATTCCTCGATGCTCCGATACCTCACCGGCGAATCGGAGGATGATCGGCAGCGCATGCGCGACGAGGTGCTGGCGACCACCGCCGACGACTTCCGGACTTTTGCCGACATGCTGGATGCAGTAAAAGAACGGGGACTGGTAAAGATACTTGGCTCTCAAAGCGCCATCGATCAATCGGTTGCTACCGATAAGCAGTGGCTGCAGGTGCTGAAGGTGCTTTAAGAGCCCCACAGAGTCACGCAGATTATGTTTGAGATAACCACCATTTTTGCCGCTTCCTTCACGTTGGCGCTTTCCGGCGCCTTAATGCCGGGTCCGCTTTTCACCATCACCGTATCGGAATCGGCCAGGCTCGGCTTTAAGGCCGGACCGCTGCTCATGATCGGCCACGCATTGCTGGAACTGGTCCTGGTAGCTGCTGTTATTCAAGGGCTTGGAACTTACCTGAAACTGCCTTCAGTGATTGGAGTCATAGCACTGCTTGGAGGTTTGCTGCTAGTCTATATGGGAGCCGACATGGTGAGATCGGCTGGAAAGCTTTCTCTGACAAACCAGTCCGCGGCAGGTGACGGAAGCTATGGTCGGCATCCGATTGTGCTCGGCATCCTGGGGAGTCTTTCCAATCCCTATTGGGTGCTTTGGTGGGCTACGATAGGACTCGGATATTTGGTTACAGCGACTGAATTCGGCTACCTGGGCATAGCCGTCTTTTTCGTGGGACACATTGCCGCCGATTTTGCCTGGTACAGCCTCATATCGCTTGGTATTAGCCGCGGCAAGACGTTCCTCAAAGACACCGGGTATCAATACCTGATCAGAGCATGCGGCGTTTTTCTGTTCTGCTTTGGCGGATGGTTTCTACTCTCCGCCAAGAGCTACCTCGCTCAAAGGCTGTTCCATTGAAATCTCATATTGTCTTCGGAGCTCGATTTATCTGCCGCTGTAACGGTTCCAAGTTTATTTTTGCCCGAAAAACCTGAATCGAGCCGCCTGCGTTATCACTCCGAGCCTGTCGAAAAAGACATCCGGCCGCTTGAGGCCGGTCTGAATACCGTTTCTGTATGGACACCAACTTAAAGCTTGACCTGATGGGAGGCTTCTATGGATGAAACGATGAAACAGGCCATTTTTTCACAAGTTGCGTCTGAACCGTTTGCCCAGAAATTCGGCATAAAGCTGGTTGAGCTTAAGGCCGGCTATTCAAGAGTCGAAATGAGCTTCACACCCGATATGAAGAACATCTTCGGCATGGCCCACGGAGGCGCCATATTCGCTCTGATAGACACGGCATTTGAAACCGCCTGCAATTCCCACGGCACGGTGGCGGTGGCCTTGAACGTTACGGTAAATTATTTGGCCGCGGCCTCACCTGGAGCAAAACTGATCGCTGAAGCACAAGAGGTTAATTTAACCCGGAAGACCGGAAATTATGACATCAGAGTTAAAGAGGAGAGCGGTCAGGTGATTGCAGTCTGTCAGGCACTTGCCTATCGAAAAGGTGTACCGCTGCCGTTTATTCAAGCATCCGATTCGTAGCAATCTTGACGCGTTCCTGAGGATCTCATGTTTATGTTCTGCGGTGGCTTGCACAAAGTTAAGCGGATGCTCGAATGAAAATAATGCAATATTGCCAACATGTGCTGGGAGTGGGTCACTTTTTCAGGAGCATGGCGATCGCCGCCGCCTTCGATCGCCATCATGTGCTGTTTGTGGAAGGTGGCGAACCGCTGCCCGGTTTCATCCCCCCCTCACACGTTGAGAGAGTCTTTCTCACACCTCTTGTGATGGATTCGGAGTTCAGCCGGGTGGAAGCGCGGCAAGGCAACATCGATGAAATCAAGGCACAAAGAAGATCTCTTCTGGCGGAGACTTTCCGCAGCTATGCTCCGGATGTTTTGATCGTCGAATTGTTTCCATTTGGAAGAAAGTTTTTCCAGTTTGAACTGCTCCCCCTCTTGCAGGCTATCCGTCAGGAACAAACGACGGTCAAAGTGGTCTGCAGCCTAAGAGATATCCTGGTCGAAAAAAAGGATCAGACGAGCTATGAAAAAAGGGTGCTGAACATCCTTAATTCCTATTTCGACCTGCTCGTTATTCATTCGGACCCTGCTTTGGCTCCTCTTGATGAAACTTTTTACCGGATAGATCAGATTCGCATACCGATCGAATACACGGGGTTCGTAGTGAGAAGGATTCCTTCAGCAGCGGCCAAACGAACGGCTGGCTTGATCGTGGCCAGTGGCGGAGGCAGCCGGGTCGGGACGGACCTCTTGGCTGCAACCATCCGCGCGGTGCAAATTCTACCGGGCAAGGAAATGAAACTACGTGCTTTCACAAGCCCCTTTGCGGAAAAAGACGAACAGTTGGAGCTTGCCGACCTTGCGGCCCAAGATCAGCGCACACGCCTGTTTCCCTTTACTCCCGATTTTTTGAACGAGCTTGCTGGTGCCGAGCTCTCCATAAGTATGGCCGGTTATAATACTTGTATGGATATTCTTACCACCGGCGTCAGTGCACTGGTCTATCCGTTCCCGCAAAATCGGGAGCAAACGATGCGGGCACAAAAACTGCATCAGTTGGGAGTGCTTGAAGTGCTTGAGTCGCTGCAAATAGAATACCTTGCGGCTGCCATTTCTGCCCGGCTGGAGAAAACGGGCCCGAGCCCGAACATCGACTCCATCCTGACGGAAGGTGCTGCAAATACTGTACGTGTGGTTGAAAAATATTTTGGTAAGCCTTAAGATGAGGGCTCATGCCAAATCATTATCAGTTTGAAGCTGTTGAACTGTATTCAGGCATGACCATTCGCCTGAAGTGACTTTAATCCAAACGATGCCTGTTTGCTGAGTTACTTGGTTATCTCGCTATGGTGCTGAATAGCTCAAATCCTACAGGTTGATTGGGATTCCACGGGAAGAGATCAGTGACTCAATCAGTGGAAAGACAAGTCGTATTACCCTGGCGGCAAGTTGTAAGAATCTCTTATAATTCCATAAAGTCCCGTTTTTTCCGATCCTTAATCACCACCCTCACCCTCACATTGGCGGTCGCTTTCGTTGCTTTCACCTGGTCCAGCTACGAAATCCTCAATTCAGTCTGGCTCCAGGCAAGCTCTTCCCTGCAGGAGTCTATCATCGCAAGCGGCTACGAATTGACGGAAGAGGGATTCGGCGGCAGCCCCAAAGACATCTGGCTGGCTATTTTGTCGCTGCTGGTATGCGTAGTAGGGATTATCAACGCTCAACTGATGGCCGTAACCGAGCGGTTCCGAGAGATCGGCACCATCAAGTGCCTGGGTGCACTCAATAGCTTTGTAGTGCGCATTTTTCTGCTGGAAGCCGTCTATCAAGGGCTGATCGGCGGATTGAGCGGCAGCCTGCTCGGCGCACTGGTGGCAACAGTTTCGCTCTTGTGGAAGCTCGGCCTGGCAGTTCTTTGGTCCTGGCCATTGGGGGCCATGCTGTACATCATAGTTTGGGCTACAGGGCTGGCGATTCTTCTTTCTCTGATAGGTGTCACCTATCCGGCCCTGGTGGCCGCTCGGATGCAGCCCGCAGTGGCATTGAGAGCAGAGGAATAAATCATAGGTCAGGAACAATCATGTATCGCGATGAATCACATAATGTGGTGAGGCTTTCTGAAGTTACTAAGACCTTCAGAATGGGTGACAATGTCGTCGAAGCGCTCAAAGGTGTAGATCTTACGGTTAAGAGCGGTGAATATCTCTCCATTATGGGCCCGTCAGGATCGGGGAAATCGACTCTTTTTAATATGATCGGCGCCCTGGATAAGCCGAGCTCAGGCAGAGTCTTCATCGATGAAGTGGATGTTGCTCAGCTGGATGCTTACGAGCTCGCTTGGCTGCGTTGCCGCAAGATCGGTTACATTTTCCAGACCTTCAATCTCATCCAGGTCATGACCGCTATTGAAAACGTCACGCTTCCAATGGTCTTTGCAGGTATGAACCGCGACGAATACACCGAAAAGGGCATGGATCTCTTAAGGCTCGTGGGACTGGCAGAGCGCTATCACCATAAACCTTCGGAGCTCTCCGGCGGCCAGCAGCAAAGAGTTGCCATTGCCCGTTCGCTGGCCAACGATCCAGCCATCGTGCTGGCGGACGAGCCGACTGGAAACCTCGATTTGGCGACCGGCGAGGAAATCATTTACCTGCTCAAACAGCTTTCGAAGGAACGCGGGGTGACCATTATATCGGCCACCCACGATATAAAAATGCTGAATGTTTCAGATCGAGTGATTTGGATTCGAGACGGCCGAATCGATCGCATCGAGGATCGAGATAAACTCAAAATCTCCGTTGGTGAAGTAGCATGAAGAGTTTTGCCTTTTCATTGAAAAACGTGCACTGGGGCGCCTGCAGCCTGATTCTGGCTGTTATCGCGGTGCTCGGCCTGGGAGTACCTCAACCGGTCTTTGCTCGGGATATGCTAAGCGACATGGCTTTCTTTTCCGGCATCAAAGATCGCTCCACCGGCACGCCGGGGGCCGAGAAAGCAGCGGACTACATACTCAAGGCATTTCGCGAGGCGGGCCTCACAGAAGTGGGTGTTCAGGATTATCTCACGCCCATTCCCGAGGTCATTTCATCATCCATCGAAATCGACGGCAGATCGCTGGAAATCTACCCCTGGGGCCCCAACATGGTCTATCTGCCCACTACCCCGGCCGAAGGTTTGAGCGGACGGTTGATTTATGCCGGCAACGGGAATTTCACCCAGTTCAACAACAAGGAGGTAAAAGGCAGTATCGTCTTGATGGACATGGCCTCCTATGGGAACTGGTTGAATGCCTCCATGCTGGGTGCCAGCGCCCTGATCTTTCTGGGAGACAAAGACTCCATAAAAGGGGATTTTAAAGAAAAAAACATACCGACACCGTTGGCATTTCCACGCTTCTGGGCTCCGGCAGAGCTTGGAGAGCAGCTCAAACAGCTCGCCCTCGCCGAATCCACAACCGCAACGGTCAAGTCGAAAACCCGCTGGCAGCACAAAATGGCACGCAACTGCTATGGGCTCATACCGGGAAAATCACCGGAACTGAGCAAAGACCTGATCGTGGTTGATACCTTCTACGATGCTTCTTCTCATATCCTGGGACTGGCTCCCGGCGCCGGTGAATCCACTTCCATCGCAATGATGCTGTTGCTGGTTAGAGAACTGGCCAAGAATCCTCCCGATCGGAGCGTGCTATTTGTCGCTACCAGCGGGAACGGCCAGGGGCTTGCGGGCATGCGGCAGTTCGTGTGGACCGCCACAACCCGAAGAAAGCTCCTGCGCAGAGAAAAGAAGCAGTTGACCGATGATAAAGAGCAGGTGGAGCATCAGATTGCTCTGCTGCAAGAAGGAGATCCTTTTTCTATCGAAGATCCCGCAGATCGGGCACTCATTTGGGAAATTGTCATAGAGAGGGCAAAGAACAGGGCCGACGAGCTGACTCGGGAGCTGCAATACCAGAAGACGGCATCCAGAGGCGGTGCCGAGGTCGATCTTACGGAAGCGCGCCCGTTCCGCCGGCTAAGCTGGGTTACTAAAATGCAGGATCTGACTCCGGAACAAAAGACCCTGGCCGAAGAGCTTCTCCGCGGAGTAATTCCGGACCTGAAAATCAAGCTGGATGAACTCAAGCTCCGGCGCACTGTTTTCAGGTCTACCGAAAAGTTGGCGAAAATATTGGGCGAATTTGAGCCCGTCCTGTACCTCGATCTCAATTTGTCGTCCCATTCTCCTTTTGTCGGCCTGACCGAGCTCGGCCATACTTATCCCATTCGGGAAGACGTGAAGCGGATAGTCAGAGCCCGCCGACTGGCCGATATTCTAACCGAGACCGGCGACCAGGCATCCCTTGAGACGGGCATTCCCAACGTATTCAAGAATCTGCTGAAAGGGGACGCCGCCCAGGGAAGCTTTGGACTGTGTCACACGGAGGCCTGCCTGTGCTGCGACATTGCAGCCATTGGCGGTCTTCCGGCTGTTTCTCTGGTGACGCTGGATGACAACCGCTCACTCTGGTCTACGCCAAACGACACCCTCGATCGGGTCGACACCCAAAATATCGAAACATTGCAGCGATTTTTCCCCGCCTTCCTAAGCAAGCTTTTT
>JAVEVM010000016.1:0-12315 GCA_034005055.1 Desulforhabdus sp.
ACGGATCGGGTGAAAATACAACGAAACGATGTCGGTGGGAGGCAATAAGACGGGGAAGTTGGAGCGCGATTTCCGGTGTCCGGCCGGACTGCAAACCCGTTACCCTCGTCCTGTGCAGGGAAATCGGGGGAGAAAAACCCTTCCTTAGACATGACCCGCCGGTGGATGTCGGCGAGCATTATTTCTGATTTTATATCAATAACTTATGAGGCAAGTCAAGGGTGGGGGCTGTTTTGTGCCAGGTCGCCGCACCCTCCAGTAGACGCGCTTGTTTTAGGCCCAACTATGTCCGTAATGCATTTACAGGCGCAGTTTCAAGTCTGTCGAGAGTTCCTCGAATTTTGAGTTGCACGCCGCATAGCAGGTGTTATATTGTCGAGTAGTTTTAAATGGTTCTTGTGTGCGCCCATGGCGTCCCGGTGCACAAAGGCCCTAGAGAGGAAACACCCTTGGAGGTTGAGCGATGAATAGACAACGTGTTCTTGACCTGCTGAGCCGCAGCAAGCCGGAGCTGCAGGCCCGTTTCGGCGTGACCCGGCTGGCCTTGTTCGGTTCCGCCGCCCGTGATACGACGACCAGCGGCAGTGATGTCGATGTGCTGGTGGCCTTCGATGGCCCGGCCACCTCCAAGCGCTATTTTGGCGTGCAGTTTTATCTGGAGGACCTGCTCGGCTGTCCGGTCGACTTGGTCACCGAAAAGGCCCTGCGGCCGGAGCTGCGCCCCTACATCGAACAGGAGCGGATCAATGTCTGATGCCGGCCGCCGCGAATGGCGCTTCTACCTCGATGATATGATCGACTTTGCCGGAAAGGTACTCGCCTATACCCACGGGCTCGACCAGGCCGGTTTCGTAGCCGGCGGACTGGCCTACGACGCCACCCTGCGCAACTTGGAGCTGATCGGCGAAGCCGCCACCCATGTCCCGGATGAAATCCGCGCCGCCCATCCTGAAATCCCCTGGCGGATGATCATCGCCACCCGCAACCGCATCATACACGGCTATCTCGGCATCGACGACGACACCTTATGGAGCATCATCCGTGACGACGTGCCCGAACTGCTGCCGCTGCTCAAGGCGCTAAAAAACGAGGCGTTGTCATGAAACCCGGCAGCGTCAAGATCGTCGACCGTGTCTCCGCCGTCGAGGCGATCAAGCGATTGAATGAAGAGGATCTGCTTTTTCTCAACCGGCTGATCGTCGAGCGGCTCAAGCTCATATCCCAGGCCCGCGCCACCACGCTGATGACTGGCTTTACCAAGGGCGACCGGGTCGGCTTCCAGGCCCCGGACGGCCGGATGATGGAAGGTATGGTGCTGCGTCTCAACAAGAAGACTGTCAGCGTCGCCACCGACGACGGCCATCAGTGGAACGTCGCGCCTGGCCTGTTGCGCCTTGTCCAATCAGCGGGAGATGTCCAATGGCCATGATCCGCCGACCCGAAAACTTCCCGGAAACGGTCAAAGAGGTGCCGCGGCAGCTGGTGATCTCCCAGGAGGAACTGGCCCACGCCCTCATGGTCAGCCCCTTCGCTTCTTTGTGCGGGGGACCGAAGTCTATGCTGTTGACGAGGATTTTCCCCGGCTTCCCGATGACTTATTTCCTCCATCGGGCATAGTCTCGGTGAAGTAGGATGGTTCCAAAACCCACGGGTATGATCTCATCGGTGCGCCAGGTGACGATGGCTCCCTCCAGATTGATATGGTAGCTGATCCGGTGAACCTTGTCGAAAATCCTCTGATGGGCTTCGATGCTCACCAGATTCCGATATCACAGCTCGAACTTGATTTCCGGAAAATCCAGCATCTCGATCACGATCCGGCCGCCGCGTCGTTCCCGACATACCAGTCAGGTCCAGAAATCATGCAGGCAGCGTTTTTCAATGGATTGAGCATCAAAAACGGTTCAAGACGAGTTCGAGACGATCCATCCGTTTCTGGACGGTAACGGCCGTCCCGGTCGCCTGCTGATCGCGTTGCTCCTGTACGAGCAGAAGGTGCTGCGGGATCCGATGCTCTACCTCAGCCTCTATTTCAAGACGCACCGCCGGTATTACTACGAGCTGCTCAACAATGTCCGTCTGACCGGCGACTGGGAAGCCTGGCTTGATTTCTTTGCCGAGACTGTGATCGTCACCGCTACTCAGGCAGTGGAAACGGCCCGCAGCTTCTCGACCTGTCGAACCGGGACCGAGACAAGATCAGCAGTCTTGGCCGGGCGGCGGCATCCGCCCTGCAGATCCACCGAGCGCTGATGGAACATCCCATCGCCACCTCGGGCTCGCTGGTGGAGAAGACCGGTATCACCCCGGCCACGGTCAACAAGGCGCTCGGCCACCTGGAGCAGTTTGGCATCGTCAAGGAGCTGACTGCCCGGAAACGCAACCGCCTGTTCAGCTATGCGGGCTATATCGAGATCATGAACCGGGGCACGGAACTGCCGGGAAGGTAGGTCAGTTCGATTCCCGTTTTCGAAATCGAACCGGATGTGCGGAGAAACAGGACTATGCTACTTCATAATTACCACTCAGGTAGGCAAAAATGTTAAGAAAAGCCAAAAAAAGAGATGCGCTCAGCGAGTTGCTTGCGGCAGCCTCACACAAAGTCCTGTCCGAGCTGATTTCAGAGCTTGCGAATGAAATTCCCGATGTGCGGCGGGCGTGCTTCGATTTTCTGAAATCCCATGTTTCTGTTTCCAAGGCACTTGAAAAGCGGTCCGAAGGCGAGGCCATCCTGATCCTCTGGTCTGAATTGGCGCCCGATCTTGAAGAACTGGATATGTACGGAGGCGGCGACTATGCCACGCAGGTTCTCGTGGCGGAGTTGCTCGATCAGATTCGAAAGCGTTTGGAATCCAAAGGGGTTGATGCTGATCATCGGCGCGAATTTCTGGACCTTGTCCTGCCGTTTATTGAGAGCGGCAATGCAGGTATGGACGACATGCTTGACGATGTCGCCCATGCCGCCTGCTATGATGACGGCGACCTGCGCAGACTGGCGCAGGCTTATGAAGCGATGAACAACGAGTGGAAGACGGGTCTTGCCCGCGCTATCTATCGCCGCCTCGGGGATCGGGATAAATATCTTGAGCTGCGCACAGTGAGAATGGCGAATGGTGCCGATTACCATGACATGGCCACATTTTATTGGGAAGCCGGTGAAAAGGAAAAAGGCTTGCAGGTGGCTGAGGAAGGCCTGCGCAAAGCAAAGGGGCGCATGGATAAGCTTCGCGGCTTTGTTGCGGCGAGGGCTCGGGAGGCAGATGATCGTGAAAAATACATGGCACTTCAGTTCGATCAGACCACTGATGACTTGACCTTAGAGAAATACAAGGCTTTCAAACAACTGTGCAGTGCTGCCGAATGGAGTTTTTTCGAGCCGAAAATTGTCTTGCAGTTGAAACAAGCCCGGAGATCGGAGCGGCTGAAAATTCGCATGCACCGCAGAGAGTATGATCAAGCCGTGGCGCTTTTATCCAAAGGCCACTATCCAATGTCGGCTTGGGACGGTAATTATGAAATCCAGGTGGCCAAAAAGCTTGAAAAACGTTACCCCGAAGAAATTCTCAAATACTATCTTTCCGGGCTGGGCCATTTGAACCGCAACGATCAACGCAAGGAGTACGCCCGCAAGGCCAAGGTGATGGCCAAGGTACGACATGTTCTGGTCGAGGTGCTCGACGACAAACCGCGTTGGGAAAAGTTTGCACGCAAGATCAAGCAGGACAATCTCCGGCGTTCGGCGTTTCAGCAGGAATTTGCCGATGCGGTGCCGGACTGGGGAGAGTTGAGCGGACCGGGTTGATAGCAAAGGAATTAAGAGATGTCCATGCCTTCTTTGCATTCCCCCGATGTTTCGGAAATCGTACCGTCGACATTGATGACGGATTCTTTCCTGCCACAGGGGGCAAACACGATACCGGCAAGGCGGCTGTGGTGCCTTCCGATTCGACAATTTGAAAACGCTGGGGATGCCGGCCGAGATCACCATCCCTCTGCAACTGACCGGCGGCGTGGACGCTACCATCGCCCACTTCAGCGACGGACAGTTCCAGTCGGTGTAATTTCTCATTTCACATCAATAGGTTCTGAAGAAAGTCGAGGGTGGAGACTGTTTTGCGTCAGGTCGACGCACCCTCCAATTCCCCGATTATCGGCGAGCAGAAAAGATTCAGGCTTGCAGTAACCGTCGTTGCAGCAATGCCTGCATATCGCGGCGGCCGTCGGCAATCACCATGACATAGACATTTTCGGCCATGACCCGGTAAATGATGCGGTAGGCTTTGAAAAATATCTCACGGTATTCGCGAAGCCCGACGGCCAGAAGTTCCTCTGGATAGGTTCCTCGTTCCGGGTTTTCAGAGAGGCTCGAAAAGGCCTTCTCTATTTGATCGAGGACGTAATCCGCTTTTTCCGGCGCGTCGTGAGACTCGATATAGTCGTACAACTCCTCCAGATCACGGGACGCATCGTCGGTCAGATATACCTGAAAAGCCATCAGCGACGCTTGCGCCGATCTCGAAGTCGCTGAACGACATCACCGGCGGGCTGGACCTTGCCTTCCTCGACCTGACGCGTGCCGAGCGCAAGAATCTTCAGAAGCGCCATGGTCTCCTGGGTTTGCTCATAACTTTCGATGTCCTGCATCACGACCTTGGCTTCGCCATTCTGGGTGATGATCAGGGGTTCGCATTGCTCCGACAGGTTGCGCACGATTTCTGCGGCATGGGCCTTCAGGTAACTGATCGGTTTGATCTGACGCGATAGTTTCATAACCATCTCCTTATGCGACCAAATATAGTCCTTAAACAGGTCATATGTCAATCTGAAACGCCACGGGCAACCTCAGTGGGGAACCGGGAAATCATTCAGGGCGCTCTCGGGCGTCCTTTACTTTGTGTGCCAGGCATGACATGAATCTTGGGGGTGAAAGTCCCCTACAGGCCGTAGGGGTCGGAACTGTTGGCTGAAGGCAAGGGCGCTGTCGCGAGGCAGGGTCTGAAGGAAGCCGGAGGCAAACCCCGGACTCGACGAACAGGAACCGGATAGAAGGCCGGCGCGGCAGGATAACCCGGCATTGGACGGGAAGGCCCGATAACCATTCGGATGTGCGCGTTGGTAAATCCGGCGAGGGCCGGGGGAAAGCGTCATGTCTTACTCTGGGAGATCTCCAGTCTTGCCGGGACGACCCCGGCTACCGGTGCAGCGATGCATCGGGATGATTCTGGAGAAGTCAGCAGAGGTCGTATTAGGCCTGAAACAAGCGCAATTTTATATTGCGTAAAGCAAAAAAATACTCGA
Organism: Desulforhabdus sp.; assembly: GCA_034005055.1. Classification (GTDB taxonomy): domain Bacteria; phylum Desulfobacterota; class Syntrophobacteria; order Syntrophobacterales; family Syntrophobacteraceae; genus Desulfoferrobacter. The sequence goes on from JAVEVM010000016.1 coordinate 5,299, forward strand.
AATATCCGTCTTATCAGCGTATTATGTGTTTGCCAAAACCTATAATGCCGTCAAGAAGGCGTATTTCGAATGACACCAATTATCTCTAAAAAGCTCAAGAATCGCAAGCGAAAAATCACGCGACGAACCCGAAGAAGAAACTGGGAAGACCGGCCGCGACCGATCCACTATAAATCAAAGGAATGGGCCCTTCAAATTTTTTATCTTCTATTTCGAAACGTTAAACAACTGCACTCCAAAGTTTGGTTAACCTCGAAAGTTGAGTAAAACAACACTATCTGTACGGAAGAGGAACGATGAATATATGACATTGGCTTTTATCGCGATTGTTTTTGGATTGGCGCTCCTCGTATGGAGCCCTGACCGTTTTGTGGAGGGGGCAGCCCCGCAAGGCAATCCGGGCATCGTGCTGGGTAACGTCTATGGATCGAACATCACCCTGATCCTGAGGGTGACGGCCTTGAACCTGGGTTACACAGCCTACCTGATCACAACGATACTGGCATGAAGGGTAGGTCGGTGAGAGTAAAAGGTCTGGAAACCTCGCAGCAGTCTACAAAAAAGGCAGTTGTGGTCCGCTGGACTGCTTACGCTTTCTTGTTTCTTGGGTTGAGTTGTGGCGTGCCTTTTTTTATCTATCGCCAGGTCGGCGCACAGTCGTTTTCTTTCAATCAGCACCTGTGGTCCTGGCCGGTGCTTTCCGTACTCGTCATTCTTCTGGCGATTTATTTTGTCAGTGATGCACTGCGCCTGCACTTCATTCTCAAAGCGTCGGGGCACAGCCTCGCCGCCGGGAATCTCGCCAAACTGACGTTCATCAATATTCTTTTTTCCAATATCACCCCCATGGCGACTGGAGGAGGTTTCGCCCAGGTTTGGTTTCTTTATCGACGCGGCGTTTTGATTGGCACGGCCACGGCGGCGACAACCATCCGGACGTTTATCGCGATGTTTCTGATTTTCCTCCCTATACCGTTCCTTGTCGCGAGGCTGCCGTATTTCCGGGATGATGGAATGATGGCCAGTGTCGGCTGGATTTTGGCCAGTGTCGCCATCGGCTACCTCGCCTGTTTTCTCGTATTGTTGTTTCGTCTGCGATGGCTGCTGCGGGTGTTCGACTTGGCCGCCAAAGGGCTGGTCTGGTTGCGCCTCACCAACCATGAAAAAACGCGTCGTATCAAAGCAAAATTTCTCAGGGAAGCGGTAAGATTCTCGCGTTGTTTGAAAATTTTCGTTAGGGGGGACAGGAAGGATGTATTACTCTCCATTTTCTTTACCTTTATTTTCCTTCTTTCTCTGTTTTCGTTCCCCTCTATACTGTTCTGGGGCGCGGGCTATCAGACGAATTACTATACGACCACCGGCCTGCTGGTGGTATCGACCTGTATCATGTATTTCGCGCCGTCTCCTGGAGGGGCGGGATTTGCCGAGGGCGTTTTCGGATTGTTTTTCGCCTCGCTGGTCCATGCGTCCGAACTTGTCGGCATCATAATAGTTTGGCGGTTTTTGACGATCTACCTCGGCATGCTCATCGGAGTCCCCGTGACCTTGCATGAGCTGGCCCGTCGGAGGATGGGCAATGGATAGATTGTCATGGTGGCGGGCGCTCTTCTATCTGAACCTGCTTATTTTGTTCCTGGTCATTTTCTATAAGATATATCTCAATTTTTTTGAACAGGATTACGGTGCCGTCCATGCTGAACAGGTTGAGAGCATCGAATCGATTCTGCATGGAGAAGAGGCGTTCAGTTTCGCCGTTGTCGGCAACATCAATAACTCTGTGGGTATTTTTGAGCGAAAGATCATCCCCGAGCTTAACCGGAGCGATGTGGCGTTCGTCGTCTCCGCCGGAAATGCGGTCAGCGGTGCGGGCGAAGATAAATATCGCGCACTGCACCGGACCATGGGTCATATTGAAAAACCCTATCTACTGACTTTTGGCGATAACGAGCACGGCGCTTTCGGTGGTTTCCGGTACTATGACCACTACGGGCCATATGTATTCGCATTTTCAGCGGGGAACAGCAGATTTATCTTTCTCGACAGTTCCGGAAAAACCTCCTTCCAGTGGCAGGCCCGCTGGCTGGAGGAAGAGCTTGACGTCGCGCCGAATCAGAATGTTTTTCTTTTCGTCGGGCATCCTCTTCTGCCGGTCGATAAAAAGGGCGCCTTCGCCTTCGACTTCGATGACGATTATTTGGCAGATGAGGCGTTCCGTAGTCTTCTTATGCCCATATTCCAGGACTCCAGGATAAAGGCGGTGTTCTCGTCGAATTTGCCGCTCTTTTCAGTCCAGAAATACAACGATACTCTTTTTGTTGTCACAGGCGGCGCAGGAGGATTTGTCCTCAACAATGATCGCAGTTTTTACCATTACGTCAAGGTCCAGGTCAGCCGGAGCCAGGTGGATATCGAACCTGTCAGGCTGAACATCGGACAGCACAAGCTCTTTCGCACAGTTGAAAGCATCTGGTTTTTTATTCATTCGCTCTTCTATGTCGGTTATCTCAATTACCTGCTTATTGTTTGCTTTTTCATTGTCAGCGCTTACTGGCTGTATTCACTCCTGTTGAAAGAACGGGATTACTATCCTGATTTCAATCAGCCATCCGAACCGAATCTTGATCGAGAGATCAAGGTCGCCATGTTCACCAATAACTATCTGCCCTTTATCGGCGGCGTACCGATTTCGATCTATCGACTCTCTTCAGTTCTCAAAAAGCTGGGGCATAAAGTCCTGATTCTCGCACCCCAATACGAACAGAGCGCAGAGCCGCAGGAGGAACGTGATATCTACAGGATTCCTTGTCTTTTTAAGCAAGCGGCCGACAAAGGAATCGTGGTGCCAAACATTTTTTCTTTCGCTGCAATCAGAAAAGTGCGCGAATTCGCTCCTGACGTGATTCATATCCACCATCCCTTCTGGATGGGAACAGTAGGACTTTGGATGGCAAGGCGATTAAATATACCGGCAGTTTACACTTACCATACACGTTTAGAGCATTATTCTTATGCGGTCCCTTTGCCAAAAGCCCTGTTTCGCAATTTTATTTCCCATGCGCTGGTGCGGCGGCTCGGCAACCGATGCAACGCCATCGTCGTTCCCACGGAAGCCTCTGAACATTATCTTCGCACGATTGGCGTGAAGATTCCTGTGTTCGTGGTGCCTACAGGCATCGAAACGGACAAGTTCGCCAAACTTTATGAAATTGAAGGATCTGGATTGCGTGCTGAGATGGGCATAGCAGACGATGAATTGGTGCTGTTGAGCGTTTCCAGATTGAGCGCCGAGAAAAATATAAGCTTCATGCTCGAAGCGGTTTCCTATCTGGCAAAGAACTGTTCGCAACGGTTCAAGTTTGTTCTTATTGGTGAAGGGCCTGAGCGGGAACGCCTTTATCAGACAGCTGAGACTTTAGGTTTACGGGACACCGTACTCTTCCCCGGCGCGGTTCCTCCCGAAAGAATGCCGGCCTACTACAGCTTGGGCGATATCTTTGTTTTCGCTTCCACATCTGAAACACAAGGGATGGTTATCCTTGAAGCGATGGCAAGCGCAATGCCCGTTGTGGCAATCAGGGCCAGTGGAATTGATGATTTTGTCGTCGACGGAATGACCGGATTTAAAACGATGCAGAATACCTCAGCCTGGGCTGAAAAAGTCCAGCTCCTGCTTGAAAATGACACGTTGCGCCATGAGCTGTCTGGCCATGCGGCGTCGTTGGCAAGCAGGTTTGGAATAGACGAATTTGGCAGAAGAATGGAACGAGTTTATGCTCATGTACTGATCGACAGACAGAAAGGAGACGCTTTATGAAATGCCCGGTATGCAAGGACACCAAGTCACCGAAAAGGTCCTGCGGCCGGAGGGGCGACCCTACATCGAACAGGAGCGGGTCAATGTCTGCTACCGGCCGGCGCGAATGGCGCTTCTACCTCGATGACATGATTGACTTCGCCGGGAAGGTACTCGCCTATACCCACGGGGTGGGCGCGAGCCGCTGCTGCGATCGGAGGTGACAACTTTCCTGCCACAGGGGGCCACCCTGATCAAAGCCATTCAGGACATCATGCGCAAGGATGTCGGCGTCGATGGCGACGCTCAGCGCATCAGCCAGCCCCCGGGCGTCGGCTCAGCTTCCCAACCCGGAGCCGAATTGGCTGTTGTCTTCTAAAGCCAAGAGGATTTTTTCGAAAAAGCTATTGACAACGAACCTCCCATGAATAAAGATAGTAATTAAATACTCACTTTACTCATGGGAGGTTCGTATGAGCGTGTCGAGTAAGCATCTTCCCGCCGAAGAACGGCGGATGGTAACTGTTGAGACGGTGGTCAAGCTGGCTGGAGAACAAAATCCAAGTGAAATTACCACGGCAGCCATCGCCAAACGCATGGGATTAACCCAGGGGGCTCTTTTCCGCCATTTCACCAATAAAGACGCTATTTTACAGGCTGTTATGGAATGGGTCGCCGAGCGTTTGCTGTCTCGCCTTGAAAAGGCAGTACACGCAAAGTCATCCCCTCTTGCCGCACTTGAAAGCATGTTTATGGCGCATGTGGACTTTATAACAGAGCATCCCGGTATTCCCCGCATGTTGTTTGGCGAATTGCAACGCTCTGAAGAAACCGCGGCCAAGCGGATGGCGCAAACGCTCCTCCGCCGTTATGGGGAGCGCCTCAATCGTTTGTTTGAACAAGGAAAAACCTGCGGTGAACTTGACAGGAAACTTGATAACGAGGCTGCGGCCACGCTCTTCATCGGCACCATTCAAGGATTGGTCATGCAGTCGTTGATAGCTGGAGATGTGAGCCATATGCGCCGAAACGCACCGAAAGTCTTTGCCATCTATCAACAGGGCATCAGGAGTGCATTATGAAAAGATTGCCTTTCCAAAAACGTACACTGGCGCTGATAGCTGTAGTTGTTCCTCTGCTTGCGCTTTTTGTCTATGTGGCCTTGCGTTCGGGGCCTCTTGCTCCGGTATCAGTTGTATTGGTCACAGTCGAGAACAGGAGCATCTCACCGGCGCTATTCGGCATTGGAACCATTGAGGCTCGTTACACTTACAAGCTTGGCCCAACATTTGCCGGGCGGGTCAAACGTTTGGATGTACACGTAGGTGAGCGTGTCAAGGCGGGGCAAGTGCTTGGCGAAATGGACCCGGTGGATCTTGATGAACGTATTAGAGCTCAGGATGCCTCCCTGAAACGAGCAAACGCTCAATTAAGCGAAGCGCAGGCGCGTAAGGATTATGCGCAGACACAGGCTTTACGTTACGAGCAGTTACTTAAAGCGCGCTCCACCAGTGAGGAAGTGGTAGCCACTAAACAACAAGAACTGTTAGTGGCGAAAGCAGGACTGACTGCGGCACGAGAGGAGTTGTCTCGTGTACGTGCCGAGAGAGCGGTGATAGAGGCGCAGCGCAATAATTTGTCTCTGATTGCGCCATTTGACGGCTTGGTCGTTTCACGTGATGCCGACCCGGGAACCACCGTGGTTGCTGGTCAGGCTGTCGTGGAACTGATCGATCCGAGCACACTGTGGGTCAATGTCCGCTTTGATCAAATTCATGCGCGAGGTCTCGCCGCCGGTTTATCAGCCCAGATCACATTACGTTCTCAGGCAGGTGAACTGCAGGCTGGACATGTACTGAGAGTCGAACCATTGGCAGACGCAGTAACTGAGGAAACACTGGCCAAGGTTGTCTTCGATCAAATTCCTGATCCGATGCCACCCATCGGCGAACTATCCGAAATCACGATTAACTTACCGACACTTGCGGCGGCACCGGTTATCCCTAATGCTGCTATCCATCACATTGATGGCAGATTGGGCGTGTGGCAGGTCATCAATGGCGATCTTCGCTTTACACCAGTTTCACTGGGGATTGCCGATTTGGAGGGCCGTGTGCAGGTACGAGAAGGGCTCAAGATTGGCGACCAAGTAGTGGTCTACAGCGAAAACGCCTTGAATAATCACAGCCGGATTCACGGCGTTGACCATATTCAGGGGGTAACGCAATGATCAGTTTAGCAGGGCGCGACATCATGCACTCTTGGGGAAAATTCGTCTTTACCGGCATGGGTCTTGGGCTGCTGATCGGCATCACCCTGTCTATGGCGGGGATTTATCGTGGCATGGTGGATGACGCCAAAGTCTTGCTCGATAATAGCGGTGCTGATCTCTGGGTGGTACAGAAGGACACCCTTGGTCCCTACGCTGAGTCATCAAGCCTCTACGATGATATCTGGCGTGGGATTCGCGGCATGCCGGGCGTGAATCAGGTGGCCAACATCACCTATCTCACCATGCAGGTGCGCCAGGAAGAAGGTGACGTGCGTGCCTTGGTTACCGGCGTCACTCCTGGAGAATCCGGGACACCCGGCTGGCCGCCCTATCTCGTCGCGGGACGTCAGATCACCCGGAGCCATTACGAGGCCGTCGCCGATATCGCTTCCGGATTTAAACTTGGTGAACGTATCAAGGTCCGCCGTAACCACTACACCGTAGTCGGGCTGACCAGGAGGATGGTCTCTTCCAATGGAGATCCTATGGTGTTCATTCCTCTTAAAGATGCCCAGGAAGCCCAGTTTCTCAAGGATAATGACGCCATCCGAGAGCAGCGTCGACGCACGGCCGAGAACCCTGCCTTCAACCGGCCCGGAGTGCCCGGTCTGCTTGATGCGGTTATTGCCTCGCAAAGCACCAACCCTTACGTCAATGCAGTTTTAGTGCGGGTTGAAGCAGGTCATGACCCGGAAGAGGTCGCTGAGTCGATCCGCCGCTGGAAGCGTTTAACCGTCTACACCCGCAGCCAGATGGAGGAGATTCTGGTTGGTAAGCTGATCGCCACCTCAGCCAGACAGATCTTCATGTTCCTGGTTATCCTTTCGATTGTCAGCTCCGCCATTGTCGCCTTCATCATCTATACCCTGACGCTCGGGAAAATTCGTGAAATTGCCGTCTTGAAACTACTCGGCACCAGGAATCGCACTATTGTCGGCCTGATCATGCA
>JAVEVM010000832.1:0-2706 GCA_034005055.1 Desulforhabdus sp.
GGAGGAGGATTATTTGAGCTGTTACTATTCAATATCCCTCCAGCTTGAAATCAGAAAAAAGAATTGGGTATACCGATATGGCGGCAAACAATACGTAGCCAATGATCGAGATGAGGCAAAGCCGCTTCTGTAGAGCCGGTACAAGATCGAGCAATGAGGAGCTCGGCTGGAAATAATCGAGCACTCCGACTCCAAGTCCAGCTATGCAGCCCGTAAGCAGAGAAAAATAAAGTGGATATCCAATGTAATGGTACTCTTTCTGCAACAGACAGAATGGACAATGGTGTGTGGGCAGCGCATAGAAATAGGGAGCAATGAACGAGATAATCGAGAGCAATGAAAGAATCATCAAACAGGTTGTGGCGAGAGAAAAGATTCCGGCGGCCTTCCCGGTCCACAGGAAGTGGATGCCGATCCTGATTGTTATCGCCAGGCTTACAAAAAAGATGATCTTAGTTGCATATGGAGGCAAAGCGGCAATGTCGCTTGCCAGCGTGTAGTCCCCCTCACTGAACAGGAGGCCGCAACATGAAGTGATGACATCGGGTTTCATCCGCAGAAAGTATTGCATTTGAAAAAAGGATTCCAGCAACAGAGAGGGAAAAATAATCAGCAGCAGTTTATACTTGGCTCTGATGAGCGGATAATCCGGCGCCATATTGTCGGTGTAGTTGACAATAAGCCATTGGCCGCAGAGAATACAGTTCAGCCCTTTCAAAACAAGGGTAGGATAGCCGTAATCATTGACGTTTAGAGAGCCTGCTGCACACATGGCGCCCACAAACAGGTCGTGAATGTGTTCGGTTGTGTACGTGAATAAGATGAGCGAGATGATCTCGAAGCCCATTACATAAGCAAGGATGGTGGAGATCAGATAGGTTTTCCTTTCAAGCTGCAATTGTCCTTCACTGCCGCTCTGCATATCCCAGTTTCGGAGTATCTGAATGGCATTAACCGTTGCATATCCTGTGAAGGCCGTCATGAGGAGGGAATCGAATTCAAGAGCGATGATGGCAGGGTTCAGGATCACAACGATATTCCCTGATCGATAACCATGCCGTCCCTGAGGCTCACCACTCGATCCGCCACCGGAGATTCGAAAACGAGCGGATCGTGGCTGGCTATTAACACGGTCTTGTTTTCTTCCTTGAGGGTCGAGACAATGTCAAGAAAAGCGGCGGACAGCTCGGTATCGAGGTGCGCCGTGGGCTCGTCGGCAATGATGAGCTCCGGATCGTTTATCAATGCCCTGGCTATGGCAGTTCTTTGCTGTTCTCCGCCGGAAAGATATTCTACTTTCAGCTGCGCCTTGGCGTCGATTCTTAGTTTTTCCAGCAACTCCAGCGCTCTCTGCTTGATGAGGCGGTATCTCCTGCCGCTCGGATAAGCCGGAAGCATGGTGTTTTCCAAGACGCTCAAGCCCCTGACGAGATTGTAATTCTGGAACACGAAGCCGAAAGTATTCCTGCGGGTCTGCGCGGCAAAGCGCTCCGGCAAACTGGTGATCTCCCGGCCGTTAAGAAAGATTCTGCCGGAGGTCGGCCGTGCCATGCAGCCGATGATGCTCAAAAGCGTTGTCTTGCCGGACCCGCTCGGTCCCTTGAAAATTACCACCTTATTGCCGTCAAGGTTGAGGTCTACTTCCTTCAGGGCCGTGAACGCGTTTGGCTTCCCTGCATTGAATGTCTTTGATACCTGCAGCAGCTTGATCATATATGGATTTCCATTTCACTGACACGGATGGACACGGACTAAGACACGGATGGACACAGATTAACACAAATCGTCCAAAAGCGACCCCACACCCCTGCATTCAGCAGCTTAACCCTGTCTCATAACGACATCCGGATCCATCACGGAAACTCGCCAAATGGGAACAATGGTAACAAGCGTATAGGGCACCACAGTGAGAAAAAAGAGTACGGCCAACTGGTACAGATTGACATCCGGTTGAAGCTGAAAGCTCGGATAGAGAATGGACCAGCCTTTAAGGGCGTGCTCGAAAAGAGGTGCCGAAGCAAGAAATACGTGGAGGTAGGCGCCGATTACTCCCAACAAAAATGCTGTCAGGGATATGACTGTGCCCTCCCAAAATTTCATTACCAGGATGTCGGAAGAGTCCCAGCCTATCCCTTTCAATATGCCTATCTCGGTCTTTTCCTCGGCGCTCAGACCGGTCGCTTTATCCCACGCGAAAATAAAAAAAGCGAGGATGGCGCCGCTCAAAAGCACAATCATATAACCGCTTCGCCAGCCGAACAGGGAACTGTAAGTTCTGATGATCTCTTGGCGCAAAATTGGTCTGGCGCCCGGCAAAGTCGAGGCTATTTTTTCGGCAATGATTGCACACTCCCTCTCATTCCTGATTTGCACCGACAAATCCGTAGCGAATCCATCGGGCATTCCGGTCAATCGCCGAAAAGTAGGCTCCGTCATAACAATCAGATCGGAAGAGACCAGATCCGTTGCGGCGTCGAAGGCTTTGGATACTTTCAGAGCAAGTGCCTCGCCGTCATAGGCTCGAAAGTATAACTTTCCTTCCGAGTCCGCTTGCCAGGTACGAAGGACTCCCTGTCCGACTTCAATAGATTGGTCCCCGTAAGCGGCTTCACTGGATGCCAGAAGAGTGTAGTTCGTCCGGTTGGCGGGATGGAAATAGTATCCCCATAAGCGCGGCTCAACAGAGCGAACTCCCCTGATGCTTTT
>JAVEVM010000833.1:0-2703 GCA_034005055.1 Desulforhabdus sp.
AAAACCTATCAACGCCTTCAGAGCCGGTGAAATAAAGATTTGACCGCCGTGGTCGTCCAGGTGTTGGCCGGATTCCAGGACAAGATTCCACGTTCCTCCTTTGGACACCTTAGTTATAAGCTCCAGCAGCTCGTCGCTGGGCGGCGCTGCCGTTGCGGTCAAAGCTTCCTGGCGAATACGCAGCTTACGGATGGCGAAAGCCAAATCGACTGCCAATTCGCCGAAGAAGTTGATGTGCTCGGCCGAAAAAGCACTCGCTTTTTTGGAGTAAATCGACAGCGCACCTAATTTTGTATCTTCGACAGCCAACGGCACTGAAAGAAGCCAACCGGTCGCTCTACGACTGGTGGTGTCGGCCGAAGAGTCGGCAACCACCGGCAGATCTGCCAGCCTCGACAATTCGGACTGACCCGCTTCCATTGCCGCAAGGGCCTGCGGCAGGCTGCGTGGGAGTAGAGCTCGGAAGAGCGAGCCAGCTCTTTTGCCCACCATGTCGGAAGCGGCTTGGCCCACCGGAGTCAACGTGATGGTGCCGTCAACGTCTGTGGTAAACCCGATCCATGCCAAAGAGTAATTTTTGTCTTTGACTATGATTCGGCAAATCGAATCCACCAGGTCAGGCTCTTTTTCGACCCGCATCATTGCCCGGTTGCAGGCAGCAATCGTCCTAAGAAGATGGCTCTCTTCCAGCAGCGCCTCCTCCAGGTCCCTGCGTTTTTCGATTTTCTTGTTGAGCTGTGCTGCTTTCATATAGAAATCGGAATCCGTTAGGCAGGAACAATTAATCTTCAGGACCTTGCCAACGGCGATACAGGTGGTGGGGTATGCTGAAGCAGTCGAGTACCTTGCCCACCGTTTGCTTAATGATATCCTCAATAGATTCGGGAAAGTGGTAAAAGGCGGGTACGGGCGGAAGGATTACCGCCCCGAGGGAAGCAGCAGAAAGCATCAGTTGCAGATGACCTTTGTGCAGGGGCGTTTCCCGTACCACCAGAACCAGAGTGCGCCGCTCTTTGAGGGTAACATCGGCGGCCCGAACCAGCAGATTTTCATTATAGGAATTTGCTATGGCAGAAAGGGACTTGATGGCACAGGGAATCACCACCATTCCAGTCGTGAGGAAGGAGCCGCTTGCAATGGGGGCAGCCAAGTCTTCTTCATCGTAAACACGGGCGGCTAAAGCTTCAACTTCGGAGAGCGGTATCCTGGTTTCCAGAGAAAAATTCCTTCGTGCAGCGCGGCTAATCACTGCATGGCTCTGAAAGCCCAGATCGCGCAAAGCTCTCAGCATCTCCACGCCATAGACTACTCCGCTGGCACCGGAAATGCCGACTACGATTCTTCTGGAAGCCTCATCCACCGCTCTTTCCCGCTCTTTCGTGCTGAATGATCTTGTCGACCAGAGCAAGCACATTGTTGATAATCTGTTCAATTCCCTGCGGTGCAAGATCATCCCAATGGATGCCCGCAACCACCACCACCTTGGCGTCCAGGGCGGCCGCCAGGCGCTCGGCGACCTTTTTGACGAGGTCGTCTTCCTTGTGTCCCACGTAGCAAAACACCGATGCCGATGCCGAGATCCGGCTTGGATCTGCGAGGCTTGGCCTGGACTGGGCCGTTGCCACGGCGCCGATGTGTGCGGCTCCCCCCCAAAGGGACAATAGGTAGTCCTTGCCCAGCCGCTGCAAGGCCCCCTCAATCAGGAACCCGCCTTCCTTTACTTCAAAATGCTGCAAGAGCTCATTCATGGCAATCGCTTCATGGTCACTGCGGTCTGCAAAGATGCCAGCACTCAAAATGCCCTAAAGGCTCGGTCCTTTGCCCCGTGCCGCCAGAAAGTGGAGCTTAACAAATCAACTATAGAAGATGCATCTTTTTGTTTCAAGCACAAAGGTCCCTTTGCAGAACGGCTGATGAAAAGGCGCAAGGGCAGGCCAGAAACACAACAAGTGCAATTTACTGCTCGCCGAGACGGCGGCCGCTGCCGATCGAGGCAATAAGCATTCGAAAGTTGAAAAAATCGTGCACTCTGCTAGGATGATTACTGCCCTGCGCCGACTTTTCCCCGGCGCCCGAATTGCGTGATGAGAAGCTCTATTTTGGCGTTTTTTTAGCCGCTTAACCGCGAACTGAGTTTGCCGTCCAAGTGCGTTCCCAAACAGAGTTTGGGAACGAGGGGACCGCAACGACATGAAAGAAAGGAGATCCTGCCGTGAAAAAAAGAGCCCTGCTTGCAATGCTTTGCCTGCTGATTGCGGTTCCATCGGTCAGCATAGGCGCTGCCAAAGAACCGATGGCGGAGGAAGTTGCTCAACGCTTGGTAGACCTCGGCAGCTCCATTCAGTTTCTTGAAAGCTCCGGCAAGCTGGTGCGGATTAAATCCGAAGTGGATCCCAAGTTCGAGCTTGCCGGTATCGCCAAGAAATATGAAGGCGATAAATGCATCTTGTTCGAGCGCGTCAAGGGCAGTGAGTATCCCGTTGTTATCGGCTTACTTTGGAACCGCGACAGCATAGGTGACCTCTTTGGAGTGCCGAAAGAGCAAGTCCCGTTCGTAATCGCGGGATCTATCGGTCCATGGTAGAAAGACAAGGAACAATTTCCTTCCCCCATACTGGAAAGGGGACCAGCCAACGAGGTGATTCAACCTCAGGTGGATCTATACAAACTTCCCGTCCCCACTCATGCTTTGAAAGACGGCGG
>JAVEVM010000834.1:0-2696 GCA_034005055.1 Desulforhabdus sp.
TAGTTTTGTAATATAGGTACAGATCGGAACCGCATACAAGATGAAAATACAATCCGATCGGAATGTTTTTGGGCTCTCGACCGCTCCACAAGAAATCCCTATTGCCATCATCATCCATTGAATCTATTATGCAAATCTTCAGCGGATGTTCCAAGCTCGGCAGGACAATTTTGACATGCAGGCGCTCAGCAATAATGATTAGTTTTTTATAGCATGCGGTTGACAATAATACGTGAGCTTCAATCCTAAAATTGCCTGTCATTGAAAGAAGCACCGTGAGTGATATCATACCATATAAGATTCTGATGTATTCCCATGACACATATGGATTGGGACACATCCGAAGGAGTCTGGCCATCGCTCGCAGCCTCAAGAAGAGCCCCGCCAATATCCTGATTCTGACCGGCTCTCATTTGGTCGGTCGTTTCAATATCGCCAAGCGTGTGGATTTTGTTCGCATACCCGGTATGATCAAGGTCACCAACGAACAGTACTTGCCCCTCTCCATGCGGCTGGACGCCACCGAAGTCCTGGAAATCCGCAAGAGTCTCATCCAGGCCACGGCCATGGCCTTTAAGCCCGATTTTTTCATCGTGGATAAAGCGCCTCTGGGATTAAAGCGGGAGATCGTCGAAACACTGCAGTGGCTGAAGATGGACTTCCCTTACTGTACATCGATTCTGGGGCTTAGGGACATCATGGACAGCGCTGAATCCACCATAGAAGAATGGGCGGGAAAAGACATCTATGAAGCAATGGACCAGCTCTACGGAGAAATTTGGGTGTACGGCTGTCAGGAGTTTTATGACAGCATCAAAGAGTATCGGATTCCGCCCCATGTAGCCTCTAAGGTTCACTTTACCGGCTACATTCGTAGGCACATCCCATCGCACGAGGAGATTCGTGCAACCAGAAAAGAGCTCGGTATAAAAGAGGAAGACAGACTGGTGCTGGTCACCACTGGCGGAGGAGGTGACGGCCATCCGGTGGTGGATACCGTGCTGGCAGCTTTTGATCCAGCCGAAGGAGGCGTTCCCAGCCATACCCGGGTGGTGGTGGTAACCGGTCCTTTCATGTCACCCAAGCACTATCGCGAAGTTGCCAAGAGATGCAAGAGCCTTGGCTTCATCTGTCTTAAATTTCATCGATTTATGGAAGGACTCATAGGCGCCGCCCAGGTAGTGGTGAGCATGGGAGGCTACAATACCGTATGTGAAATCATAAGCCAGAGAAAACCTTTCCTGATCGTGCCAAGAACGGTTCCCCGCGAAGAACAGCTGATTCGCGCTCAGGTACTCTGCTCCCAAGGCTTTTGCGATTACCTGGACCCCCGTGCACTGAATCCAAATTCATTGCGCCGAAAAATAATGCAGCTTCTTGACAATGGCTCCTATTACCGCCAGAAAATGGAGCTGTTTCCATTCACCGCTCTCGAGGTTATTCGGGCCCGTATCCTGGAAAACAATAGTGGAAGAAGGATCGGCAAACTGATGGCCCATGGCTGATCTTGTGCATATCGAAAAGCCGAATGACAATCGGCTGGGGATGATCCTGAAAGGTTTTCCCCGAATATCTGAAAGCTTTATAAGCACTGAAATACTCCTTCTGGAATCTCTTGGCATTCCGATAGAAATCTACTCGCTCAAGCAGCCCCGAGAGAACTTCTCCCACGCCAAAATAAACAGGATAAAGGCCCCCGTCACGTACATGCCGGAATACGTTCTACCCCACTGGCGGACGCTGCTGCGAAGCAACTCCACGGCTTGGCGAAAGTTGAGAGCGCAATATCGAAAAGGCCTCTGGGATGCCCTGCTCAGAGCATTTGAACGACGAAGCTGGGCGACTTTACGCCATTTTCTGCAAGCCGGCCACTTAACCGCGATACGACTGACCGAACGCCCAGTCGACCACCTCCACGCCCACTTTTGCCATACTCCGACATCGGTGGCTCTGTTCGCTTCAAATCTTACCGGAATACCCTTCAGCTTCACCGCCCATGCCAAAGACATTTATACATCGGAGCCTGACCAGCTGACTCGGAAAATTGAAAAGGCGCGATTTGTTGTCACTTGCACAAAATACAACGCGCGCCACCTGTCCAAACTATCATCTATGGAAAGCCGAACCAGGCACAGTAAAACACCCATCTACACTATTTATCATGGCATCGACCTCGATTTCTTTTCATTCCAACATGCTCCAGCCCCAGGCCCGCCATACAGAATCCTGTCGATCGGGCGACATGTGGAAAAGAAAGGATACGAAGATCTTCTCAAGGCGGTAAAACTGCTGGCTGACGCAGGGGTGGACTTTCAGCTGGTTCAGATCGGAAGCGGTGAGATCACCCCACAACTCATCGATCTAGTTCATGATCTTGGCATCGGTGGCAGGGTGCAATTGCTCGGCACATTGCCTCACGAGGAAGTGATCAAGCACTACCGCTCCGCGCACTGCTTCGCTCTCGCCTGCAAGATAGCTGTAGACGGCGATCGGGACGGCATTCCGAATGTTCTGGTTGAGGCCATGGCGGTCGGACTTCCGGTCGTTGCGACGCGGGTTTCCGCCATTCCCGAACTGGTGGAGGATGGGGTTACCGGCACACTCGTGGAACCGGAAAACCCGGCTGCAATGGCTGACGCAATCCTGCGTGTCCTTTTGCATCCGGGCTGGTTCGAAAAACAGAAGCAGAAGGCGAG
>JAVEVM010000835.1:0-2695 GCA_034005055.1 Desulforhabdus sp.
GCCACAGCAAATAAAGCCGGCGTAGCTCAGGGGTAGAGCAGCTGATTCGTAATCAGCAGGTCGCGGGTTCGAATCCCATCGCCGGCTCCAAGGAAAAATCAAGGGGTTAGCTGACAGAGTAATACCCCTTTTGCTTTTTTTGAGCCCGGTTTTGCCAAAAATTTGCCAAAATAAGTTTTTACCACTTTCTACTTCATTTTCCCTTCGAATACCCGATACATGCGGTCCATGATCGTGCCGTCTTCTGTACCATTGATGTTCTCGATATACTTGCTGTAAACCTTTATGACCATTTCCGCATCGCGATGACCCATGGTTTTGGCAATCCAGAGTAGACTCTCGCCGCTGCTAAACGCAATGGTGGCAAAGGTATGACGCGTTTGCTTCATCTCCCAGACTTCAGCATTTCCCTTATTATCAACCCATCGCAACATCTCCGTCCATTTGAACAGAATCTTCTTGGGAGTCGGTTTGACAAAATGTCTTCCCCGCAATAAGAATTCTTTTGTTAATCGAATGAAATTTTGAGGCAGTTCATCCATGTGGATCTTTATTGAAGAATCTCCTGCTCCGTCTCGCTGTCGCGATTCCGATCCCATATGTTTCGAACCCGATATGCGCAAGAGACGCCATTTGCCGTGCTGTTTCAGGGTTGTCCGGACCGCCATCGGTAACCACAATAATGATCTTTCTTTTCTGGCGGGGCCGAATAAATTTCTGATGACATAGCAGAGCGCCTCGGTCAAAGGAGTGCCCCCGGTCGGCCCTATTATGAAGGCCTCGGGCTCTGCCGGACTACTGTGCAGAACTATCAAGCTTGCTTCATCACGGCACGCTGCAGGAAAGGGCACTGACGCTCAAACCCATGCCTTTCGCGCCGTAAAGCACAGTCTCGCTATCGCGAGAGCGCTTTCGCAAAGAGGATTACAGCTCAAGAGACAGGACGCATATCACGAACAAGGGGAGAGTCCTCAGCAATAAGTGTGGCAGAGCTGGTGAATGCAAGCCTATTTTTTCCACAGCCGACCTCAACTGAGGCAAAATTTTTCCCATCTGCTGAACCAGCAAGGCCGCTTTTGGGGAGTTAGACGGGGCACCGGGTGCATCTTCACTCTCTGAGATGGAGTGGCATACTGGTTGCTTGCCTCATGTAGTCACAGGGTGGGAAGCTTCCGTGTCAGAAGCTGTCCAGTTTTCCTACACCCTTCGAATTCACTCTCGATAAATAAAAGGTGATAAGCCGGAAATGCGCTATGATGTTAGAGGATGCATCCCGAACCTCAACCGGGCAGGTGTGGAGGAGCTCTCGAAGATCCGGAGATTGGAGAGTCGGTCTAGAAGATAGTCGATTTTCGAAGTGAGCACCGCCCATTTGGAAATATCTAACATCTGGGTAACGTTACCGGTGTTGGAGAAGAGCTCAGGAAAGCCCTGAGGAACCGGTAAGGTTTTACCATCATGATGAGAGAGAACTGTACAAAGTATAGCAGCAAAAAGGCTGAGCTTGGAGGGCTCTGCCTCTTGTTGCTAGGGCTGAATTTGCGATTTTCAAAACGTGATGTGAACATGCTGAAATTTCGGGTCTTACGTCCATTCTTGAGGGGAAAGTGACACTGAGCGAAAAAGCGCTTCGATAAGTGCATAGCGAGAACATATAAAGCCAAAGGAGACGTATGGTGAATGTGAGAAAAGGAGTTATGGTTTTTGCCCTCTCGTTTGTTCTTTTAGTTGCTGCCGGATGCATGACCGACCAGTATGGTCGGGTCTATATGGAACCGGCTGTGGCGAATACTCTGGGCGGTGCTGCTATCGGTGCCGCTGGAGGAGCTGCAATTGGCGCGGTCGCTGGAAATCCAGCAGCAGGAGCAGCTATTGGAGCTGCTGCTGGTGCAACTGCGGGAGCACTCAGCAGTTTGCCTGGTCCAGGTTATGGCTACGCCTATGCGGCTCCACCTCCTCCGGTGTATTATCAACCACCTCCAGTATATTATGCTCCACCACCGAGGTATCGTATGCCTCCACCACCCCCGCCATACAGGCCATATTGGCGTGGATGGTAGGGCGATGATGGGAAGATTTTTGCTACCAGCAGAAAATGTCTCAAGAGGACTTCACACCTATCAAGTGGAGTCCTTTGCTTTTTATTCGCAATTTTCTGCATAAATTTTGCGTGTTAATCAGCGCTGCGGTTCCGCGCGACGCAGTCACGCGGAACGACCAGCTGAGCCGCGCCCGACTTTTTTGGGCGTCGGCCAGTGAAGGTTGGCTCCTGCCTTTCATTTTACTCTTAATCCATGCATGGTTACGACGCGCATTGCCAACACCGCTACAATCTAAGCTATGTCATCCACAATGTCGTAGTAGATGGCTTAGGGAAATCGTTTGGCAAGCATTCGGTAGAAGCCGTGCTCTTTCCTGTGAATGCCTGCTAGAGTACCAGAGATACTATGTCGGCAAGGAGGCTATCCCAGAAGTAATCACCAACAGCGGCTTCTCTTTGATCATAGAAGGCTTTACCGTCGTTCAGGTCATCAGTGACTTCTTTCAGTATGACGACATCTTTAACTCTCATGACTTACGGCTTGCCCTCAGTTTTTCAAGAGATATGAATTCTGCTTTACCTGCTTCTATCTTCCTTTCCTCTCTTCCAGGATGTCCCGATGCCATTCAGGGGATATTATTTTTGGATTCTTTA
>JAVEVM010000836.1:0-2689 GCA_034005055.1 Desulforhabdus sp.
CCTGGGCGGCCGGCCCCTGCGAGTACTGCTTGGCCAAGCGGGCAAAATCTTCACCTTTCTTCAATCGTTCGTAGATATCTTGCGCAAGTTTTTCAACATCGCTCACCTGGCTCTTATCTGAGAAAGGCAGCAGAATCACTGCCAAATGCCTTCGCTCCTTGCCGACCCCGGTTACCGGATTGCTCTGCAAATAGGCGTCGACCTGTTCGTCGGTCACCACCGTCTTGGATTTGAGTACCCGCTCGATTAACCTGGAGCGCTCCAGCTGTTTCTTGATGTTTTCTCGAAACTCGTCAAGAGTTTTACCTTGCTGTTGCAGGACATATTTCAGCTGGTCATCGGTAAAGCCGTTTTCCTTCTTGAAGCTTTGCACCGCGTTATCAATATCTCGTTTGTCCACGTTGATGTTCAGACGTTTGACTTCTTGTTCCGCCAGCCTTTCTCTGACCATTCGCTGCAGCGTCTCCCGCTCGAACTGTTCTCGTTCTTTTGGATTGTCCAGATTCAGGCCCGGAGCGACTTTCTGCATCAGGTTAACCTGTTCTTCAAGCTCACTGTATAGAATAATGTCACTGTTGACCACCGCAACGATTCGATCCAAGGTCTCTGATTGGGCTAAGCCAATTCCGCCCATCAACGAAAAAGCCACCGAATGCAGTATTACGACCAAACCGCAGAGCAACCAGCGGTTCCGTGTAACTTGCCGTACCGATTGCAGCTCTGTAACATTGCGCCTTTTGTTCTTCATAATTTTCCCATATTGAGGATAAGGTCAAAATCTTGCAGTAACTTACTGAATTGACTTGCTATCACTAGCATGTTCGACAGCCTCTTGCAAGATTCTTTTGAGGCGCATGAGCCTCTGGGGTAAGCCTCGTCCCCAGATCTCAATAGTCAGCTGCCGATCGGTTTCAGGTCGAAATTCACACTTTTTCTGTGCAAGATGGGATGATATTAGCACGAGGTTCTCCGGTCGGTGAAAATAGAGTGTGAAACTCTCACGATCGCCGTCCATTCGAACAATGCCATGGGTTTTGCAAAGGAGTCGCAGCTTGGCCAGCAGGATGAGATTCCTGGCGCTGTCCGGCAAGGGTCCATAACGATCTTGCCACTCCGCAACCAGTTCGTCTATATCGGCTTCCTCGGCAATGGTTGCCAGTCTTTTGTAAGCCAGCAGTCGCTGGTCGTTGTCCGAAATGTAAGTTTCGGGCAGGAACACCGGAAAAGAAAGGTTGATCTCCGGATCAATTGCTTCCGTTTGTACCTTCTCTCCCTTAAATTCTCGAATGGTCTTTTCCAGCAGCTCAAGATAAAGCTCATACCCAACAGCCGCGATATGCCCCGACTGCGCGGCACCGAGTATAGCTCCCCCGCCGCGAATTTGCAGATCGTTCAAAGCGATCTTAAAGCCCGCGCCGAGCTCGCTGAAATCCATCAAGGCCCGCAACCGCTTTTGAGCATCCCTGCTGATCAAGTGCTCACCGGGTACAATGAGATAAGCGAACGCCTGCTCGCTGGAGCGTCCGACTCGTCCCCGCAGTTGATAGATCTGAGCCAGACCGAACTTGTCGGCTCGATTAATGACAATGGTGTTGGCGGCTGGAATGTCGAGGCCGGATTCGATAATGGTGGTGCAAACGAGCACATCGACCTGTCGATGAACGAAATCCAGCATTACCTTTTCCAGCTCTCGTTCTTTCATCTGTCCATGCGCTACCCCGATGCGTGCTTCAGGGACCAGCTTGTGCAAGGCAGCCGCCATCTGATGTATGCTTTGGACATGGTTATGCACGAAAAAGACCTGCCCGTTGCGCTTCAGCTCGCGATAAACCGCCTCCCGGATGGTGAATTCATCATAGCTGCAGACGTAGGTCTCGATCGCGCGCCTGTCCTGCGGCGCCGTTTCGATTGTGCTCAGATCGCGAATGCCGGCAAGAGACATATGGAGCGTACGCGGAATAGGGGTGGCGGTTAGAGTCAAAACATCCACCGACACTCTCATTTGCTTCAGTTTTTCCTTGTGCTTTACTCCGAACCGGTGCTCTTCATCGATAATGAGCAGACCTAAATCGCGAAACTGGACGTCTTTCTGCAGGAGGCGGTGGGTGCCGACCACCAGATCGATGTTCCCTTTCTGCAAACCGCTTATGACCTCTTTTTGTTGCGAACTGGTTTTGAAACGACTCAAAGAAGCAACCCGAACTGGAAATCCGTTGAATCTTTCGGAAAATGTCTGATAATGCTGTTCCGCCAGAACGGTTGTCGGGACCAGCATGGCCACCTGTTTGCCGTCCATGATCGCTTTAAAGGCGGCACGAATCGCCACTTCGGTCTTGCCGAACCCGACGTCTCCACAAACCAGCCTGTCCATCGGGCGAGGGGAGGCCATATCCTGGATCACGTCTTCAATGGCATTCAGCTGATCCGGGGTCTCTTCATAGCTGAAGGTTGCCTCAAATTCCCGAAAGAAATTGTCGGGCATCGAGTAACGAAATCCATCCCCAACCTGGCGGAGTGCATAGAGGTTCAACAGCTCTTGGGCCACCCGTTCGGCGGATTCACGGGCTTTGCGCTTGGCGTTTTCCCAGGATCTACCGCCCAGTTTGTCAACTCGCGGCTCCTGGCCCTCAACTCCCAAATATTTCTGAACTTTCTGCAGCTTATCGACCGGAACGTAAAGGCGATCTCC
>JAVEVM010000837.1:0-2686 GCA_034005055.1 Desulforhabdus sp.
TCATTCGCCTTTTATATATCAGACAGCAACAGCGGATAGTGAAAACACTCTTTTTGTTTGATTGACTGTCTGATATCGGCTATCTGCTAGGGTGTGTTCACCAGGGAACCCGTATTTTTTCTGATTGAGGTCAGCTTCAATGTCACCCTGAGCTTGTCGAAAGGTGACTTGACCGTGCATTGAGAGGAGCTTTCGTTCTCACGCAGGAGCATTGGAACGGTGAAACACAAGAGAGTAGGGACGAAGAAATGAAGAAGCGAGCCCAGCGCCTCTCTGGATTTCCGCCTTCGCGGGAATGACGTCCGGAATCCATTGTCGGACACGCTCCTAGCTTCTTGACACCTTCGCTTCCTGCTCCTTGCTCCATCCTCCAAGCTCCAGGCTCCTTGCTCCTTGCTAGGAAGGCTTTCGTGAAAGACTGGCTGAAAGTTTACTGTAGCAGACGTGTGTTGTGCCTGTTGGGTCTTGGGCTTTCTTCCGGACTGCCACTGGCGCTTACCGGTTCGACGCTGCAGGCGTGGATGGCAAGCGCCAAAGTGGACCTGCGCCTGATCGGCATCTTCTCCCTGGTAGGGCTCCCTTACACCTTGAAGGTCGTTTGGGCTCCCCTCATGGATCGTTATTCGATTCCTCTACTGGGAAGAAGGCGCGGCTGGATTCTTGCCTCGCAACTGTTGCTTGCCGCCGGTATTGTCTTACTCGGCTTTTCATCTCCCGCATTGATGCCCTGGATGACGGCCTCTCTGGCACTGGCAATCGCTTTTTTCAGTGCCAGCCAGGACATAGTTGTGGATGCGTATCGAGCCGACGTTCTGGCGAAAACCGAGCTGGGAGCCGGCGCAGCGACATCGGTCGTGGGGTACCGCATCGCCATGCTGATCTCCGGGGCAGTGGCGCTGATTCTTTCCGATCATCTGCCGTGGCGCATGGTTTACGGGGTAATGGGCATATTGATGATTTGCAGCACATCTTTCACCCTATGGGCCCCGGAGCCAGAGGAACGAGTCGTTCCTCCGAAGACCCTCAAAGAAGCCGTCCTGGATCCGCTAGCCTCCTATTTCCGTCGCTCCGGGGCGGTGGAAATGCTGCTTTTTATCGTGGTATTCAAGCTCGCGGACGCCGTTGCCGGCGCAATGACCACACCTTTTCTGCTTGACTTGGGGTTCACTCGGACCGATGTGGGAACCGTCAACAAGGCGTTCGGGCTTCTGAGCACCATCATCGGAACATTGGCCGGCGGTGGCATCATTGCCAGAATCGGCATCAACCGATCGCTTTGGATATTTGCCTTTGTTCAGGCTATATCCAACCTTTCATTCACCGTTCTGGCAATGCTCGGCAAGAACTACCCCGCCATGGTTACCGCCGTAGGCATGGAAAATATCTGCGGCGGGATGGGCACTGCGGCCTTCATAGCTTTTCTCATGAGCTTATGCGACAAGCGATTCACCGCCACCCAATATGCCCTCTTGTCCAGCCTCATGGCCGTCACGCGAGTTCTGGCGGGGGTCCCGACAGGCTTCATGGTGGAATCCATGGGATGGGCAATGTTTTATGCGGTGAGTGTCCTCGGGGCAGTACCGGGGATATTGCTGCTCCCTCGCTTTGCGCCCTGGAACGGTCTGGGGAAAACGAAGTGGGCCCGATCGACGGAATCAGTGTAGCAAGTGCCGGTTGCCTAATCTGACCCGCCTGAGCCCGGCACTTTTTGCCGCCTCCAGGCAGGCTTCGGCCTGAGCAAGGGAGGTTGTGGGAAAATCTTCCATACAAAACTGTGGGGCAAAGCCCAACAGCGCATAAGGAATGTCCGGATCGAACCCGGCAATGAAAGAAGCCAACTGGAACACCTCCGATTCATTGACATAACCGGGCACCAGCAGAGTGCTGGCCAGGAGCAGCGGGGGGTCCCGTCGCTGGCCGCTCAACTTGGCAAGGCGGCTGAAGTTCTCCAATATGCGGCGATTGTCGAACCCGCACAGTGCCTGATGAATATTCTGGTTCCAGGCTTTTAGATCCACCTTGATGCATCCCCCGGATTCCATCGAGAGCTGGACCATTCGCTTCATCCAGGCAGGATGCATGCTGCCGTTGGTTTCCCAGCAAATGCGAATGATTCTATCCGGGTACTTCTCTCGCACTCGCTCGGAGACTCTGATGGCATAGGGCAGTTGCGGTACGGGATCGCCGCCAAAGTAACAGATACAACTGGTTTCACTATTGACCTTATCGACCAGTGCTTCCACTGTCTGCCACTTGGGCTGGCGTCTTTGGGATTTTTTGAAGTGCCAGTTTTGACAGAACAAACAGTTTAAGTTGCACGCTTCAAAAAAGACCGCCAGGTTATAGAAGCCTACCTCAGGACCTTCATCATGGGCGAACCGGGGATAGCCGGCACCGGTTCCGCCGGCACACACCCAATCGGCAACGCAGTTGGTCGGGAGCGGATCATAGTAATGGGAAACGCGGGCACGCAGCCGACCGTCTCGGCGCAGGCTTTGCCGGCTCCCTTGTCGAACTCCACAGTATCCATATTCATTCTCTGCCATACGGCATTGGTGCATGCAAAGCGGGCAGGAGAATCCCTGTGGATGATTGGGCGGTACGGCGGGAAGTTGGAATACTTCCCTGGAACGGGCGTGCAGAGCTTCGATTCGCCGCTGGCTTTCTTCCCAACGAGATCGAATGC
>JAVEVM010000838.1:0-2686 GCA_034005055.1 Desulforhabdus sp.
TGTGCTCTTCCGATCTTCCTATGTCCATAACGCTAATTTGCTTGGGGCGTCTTTACTTGCAAGAACCGGTAGTATTATTGACGATGGAGATTTGATTGAACAAGCTTTGCTGAGTGCAAATTACAGCATAAGCTGTCAACGCGATGACGGCAGTTGGCCTTATGGAGAGGAAGCAAATACCAGCTGGATTGACAGCTTTCACACCGGATATAATATACTCGCATTAAAGGTTATAAATGAGGTCTGTGGTGAGCAAACCATTAAGCGAGCCATTGATCGCGCATACTCTTATTACCTCACTCACTTCTTCCTAGAAGATGGTACCGTAAAATACTATTCCAACAATCCAAAGCCATTTGACGCTCATGCGTTTGCTCACGCCATTCTATGCCTTACTGAGATGGCAAACCATCCTCGTACTCCTCCAGATCTTGTCGACAAGGTTGTGCATAGCATGATCGATAATTTCTGGAGTGGAAACGGCTACTTTTTCTGGCAGCAAAGGCGGGGTTCTAATTTCCATCTACCTTATCTACGGTGGGTACAGGCATGGGCTCTTCTTGCTCTCGCTTCTTATATCGCGAAGAAATGATTCTTAGTTATGATTTTGATTAAACGCATCCTTCAGAGCATCTCCAAAAGAGGAATGGCCAGGACCTTCGAAAGTTTTGTTAGTGTCCTTGAGGACTTTCTTTTCGATGCTACGTATAAAACAGATACAGCAGGGTTCGTCCAGTTAGAGGATATGGATATTAACGATGAAGACAAGAAACATAGTATTTTATATCAGCCTACTCGTATCAGGCATTTTAATAACTTAATGAAAACATTGGATTTCCCAGAAAGAAGCGTATTTGTTGACTTGGGTTCCGGCAAAGGAAGAATTTTGTTGTTAGCATCGAAGTTCAATTTCAAGCGCATCATTGGAATTGAAATATCCAGTAGCTTATGTGAAATAGCAAGAAAAAATATTGCGATTTACAAGAAACACTCGAACAGCCCCTTGAGCATTGTTGTCGTACAATCAAACGTCCTCCAGCATGACATTGAGAATGATGAAAATATCTTCTATTGCTTTAGACCATTTGATGTTTTCGTTATGGAGAAATATATTAGAAAAATAACCAATTCATATCAAAAGAATCCAAGACAAATCTGGGTGATCATTAACGCTTCAGTATACGATGATTTGTTCAAAAAGGAACCTCTATTTCACAAGTCGCTGGAACTTTCATATGGAGGAGCAGATTTTGTCACATACGTTACCGAACAGTGATGCATGCCCCAGTTCTCCAAATGTCAGCTATGGCTTGAAAATGCATGTAAGGATGGATGGCGCCGGTTCGAAGAGAATTTTCGAGCCGGCCGAATGGAGTGATTGTGCTAAGGACGTCTCCGGTTCCTCTCTTTTTGCCCTCTCCACGAAGGTGTGCGTGGGGGCATTGGCGCAGGGTGAGTCACCACAGGGCTGATGTTATGTTGTGTACGAGCTCTGCGGATCATCGGGTCAGTGACTTCTCCTCGTATCTCTTTAACAAATAACATACCGGAAGCAAAAACAGTACGGCCAGAACAAAGAAGGGAATGCCGCCGCTGGTGTGCAGGCTGCCTTCAAGGATGGTTTCATCGACGTAGGTGGCAATCACAGAGAGCGTCACGATGCGCAGTCCATTCTTGAAGATTGCTATGGGGTAAACGCATAGCGCAAGGATTGCTTTGCATCCTTTGGTTTTCAAAAGAAGGTGTCCCAGAAGAAGACCTACAATGAAGAGCACCAGAGCGGAGCGGATGCCGCTGCACTGGGGAGCCACCTCGATGTCCAAGGTGGGCAGGGAGAATATGAAGCCTTGACGGGAAAATGGAACCCCGATGACTTTAAATATCCAATAGGCCGCTTCAGTGGAGCCCACCTGCAAAGCCAGCACAGCCCGATCAAGGAGAATACCTGGTATTGGAACAATGAAAAGTAAAAACAATAGTGGAAAAGAGGCCTTAAGAAAAGATTGCCAACCGTAGATCATGATGAAGCCGCCTATCCACCAACCGACCATGGAGAGCGCCGCAACACTCAAATAATTGTTCTCGTTGAGGTGGTGCTCATTGAGTGCAGCCAGAACATAGAGCGTCAAAGATATGAAAATGACAGTAGTTCCTGCTTGCAATGAATAACAAGGCGACGCAAAAATCGCTTCCTTTCGAGCGTAGCACAAGACGGCACTGATGACCGGGATCAGCACAATGTGAGAATAGAGCTGGGAGCGCATCGCTAAGTGCAGGAGATCTTTTAGCGGGACAAAGTAAATTACTAAACCGGTCACACTAAGAATTATGTAATGTAGCCTCGAATTTGCCGAAGCTATCTTGTAAAATTCAATCAATCGCTGCTCCCCGGTTGCTGAGGTTGCCTAAGATTTTTGACGTATCACGGACACATTATGGCATATGCCCCACGGGTAGAGACAATCAATCCTCTGGATTACCCCGGTTGGGATCAAGTTGCTGTCCCGCTGCCGAAGTGTTCCGTTTTTTTATCGTTTGACGTGGGCACGAGCACTTGCCGAAGCATATAGTTATAGACCTCTCTATTTTGCCCTTTTCCAAGAACGAGAACTGTTGGGTGTTATTCCAGTGATGCACGTCGCAAGCCAATTAACGGGCGCTAGAGAAGTGTCGCTGCCGTTTTCAG
>JAVEVM010000017.1:0-12170 GCA_034005055.1 Desulforhabdus sp.
GCGACTGCTGCATCCAATAAAGGACGTATCTTCCCGCTCTGATTGGGCGATCATTCAGCTGCTGCACGCGCTCGGCTTGAACATTTTCGATCTTCACACCCCCTCGGAATATTCTATTCCGGCCTGGAAATCATGACTATTTTGGTTCAGGGCCGATTATGTCGCTCGCCCAGCTGAGCGCGGCAGAAACATTGGGAAATCCGATGGTACTGGTCAGGAGCATGATTGCATGATAGATTTCCTCGGATTTCGCTCCGACTTCAAGAGCCCTTTTCACATGGCTGTGCACAGCCCCCTCGGAGCGGATAGCTGCCGCGGCTGCCAGCTGGATAAGCTGAGAGCTCTTTTCATCAAGGGGACCCGCCTGTCGTACAGCTCTTCCAAGCTCCTCAACCGCTTCTATAAATTCCTTGTGCTTGCTTTTCAGCGTGGCAAACCATTCGGGATATTTCCTCTCTACCATGGCACCCTCCCTGCAAAAGGTTAAGATAAGACATATCCAATCAGTCACATTGAAAAACGGATCATCACAATCAGATAGGCGATCGGAATGAAGTAAAGGATAGGAAGGAAGCGTACAAATCCCTCCCGCTCCTTGAAAAATACGGCAATGCAGAGCCCGGCGAAAACGGCCGACCCTCTCAAGCCCATGGAGAGATAGCTCCATTTGAGTATTGCGGAATGAAGCCCGCTTGCAGCCAGAGCCAGCGAAAGAAGCAGTACCAGCAAGCTGCAAACCCGAATTCGAGTGAGCTCTGAGCCGAAGCACGCCAGGCACCCGACTTTTTGCATGCAATCGACATAAATATTGGTTGTAACACCAAGCAGCAGCCCTGAGCCCGTTCCCAGCACGATGAGAAGCAACCCGGCAGAGAAGAATGCTGCCAGAGCAGGGGGAAAAGAGCTATTCAAAAAGTAGGGCAGAGCTTGCGCCGTGTTTGCTTCGAGCTCCGGCACATAAGCACGCAGATAAAGACCGATGACGATTCCAAACAGGCCTACCGGCGGAATGATGGCAGCACTGAGAAATGCCCCGTTTCTCGCAGCGCGTACATCCTTGGCTGAAAAAATAGCCTGCAAATAAATTTGGGTGGATATAACGCCTACGACCATGGAGGATATATCTACCAATCCCTCAAACCGCGAATGACCCAACAGGCTCAACATGCCCGCATCTTTCGGCAGCCTTTCCAATATAGCATGAATCCCCCCGCCTTTATAGTACGCAAAGCCCGCACAAAGAATCATTATGGCATACAGCAAATAAAACTTCAGTTTCCCCACCAGACCGGCACCGACCATGCCCCCGGCAACAACGAAAACCGCGATGAGTACAAAGGTCAGCAAGAAAGAAACCGCATCGGAGAATCCGAATACGGAGCGCAAAATGGCCATGGAGGCCAGAAATTGAGCGACAACATGCACGAACATACCGATTGAGGTGAGAATGCTGCAGTAGGACTGAAAGTTGCACCCAAAATAACGGCCGAGATATTCGGCCACCGTCACCACTTCTTCTTCCCGCAAGGGCTTAGCGAAAAAAAGCCCCAAGCCAAGGCAGGCGATACCGCTGCCAAGGGTGAAAAGCCAGGCCGAAACCCCCTGGCTATAAGCCATCTGAACGGTTCCGAGGGTGGAAGCTCCTCCAACCAGAGTACCGATGATGACCCACGAAACACCGGAAGAATCGAGGCTTCGGCCCGCCAGTGAAAAATCGGTGCTTTCCCTGAGGCCGCGCCCGCTTCTCAAGGCAGCGACCGTAATGCAGCCGAAAGCAATCAAAAAAACTGTAATATAAAGAGGACCCTGCATACTCACCATTTGTCGATTGTTCAAAGTCTACGGCAAAAATCACCAGCACAGTACAATTTCTTGATTTTCATTTCATTTTCCGTAACTATCAAACAGCTCCATATCATTTCAGAGTTGTCTCTGAACACATACTAAACGGACAATCACACTATTTTGAGCGAGGGAGGCTGCCATGACAAGGAAGAGATTCATAACCGCTATTCTCTTATTGGCCGGCATGCTCGTATGTGGTCTTTTCGTCATCCCCATTGCCAATGGAGCAGGATCAACAAGGATTGTCTTCATTTTGGATGCATCGGGCTCCATGTGGGGGCGAGTGGATGATGCCACCAAGATGGAATCAGCGCGAGAAGTTATGAGCGACCTGATCGCAAGCTTGCCGGAAAACACCGAGCTTGGCCTGGTGGCTTACGGCCATCGCCGCAAAGGTGATTGTCAGGATATAGAGGTCATCGCAGCCCCCGGATCGGAAGACAGAGAGAAGATGCGCGAAGGCATCAAACGATTGACACCCAAGGGGAAAACCCCTCTCGCCGCTTCCCTTACCCAGGCTGGAGATTATCTGAGAGATCATGAAGGGGATGCCACCATGGTTCTGGTTAGCGACGGGCTGGAGACCTGCGGAGGCGATCCTTGCGCGGTAGCCAAGAGACTGCATAGAAAGAAAACAAATCTCACCATACATGTGGTCGGATTCGATGTTTCCGGCCGGGCTGTCGAACAATTGCAGTGTGTTGCCGAAGCCGGCGGCGGACGGTATTTCCAGGCCGATACAGTTGCGAGCCTGGCGCAGGCTCTCGCCGCGGTCGGCGACCACGCGGCCAAAGGCGCCGCCCTGCCCGAGCCGGCGCCTAAGCCGCAAGCCAAAACTGAGAAAGCGAAAACCACCCGAATTAAAGTCGCAGGGCCCGGCACCGTCGCACTCGCTCCTGCACCCTGGGTCGTCATGCCTCCCAAATACTGGCTTCTGACGGATGCCGAAACCGGCGCTGAAGTGGCCCGCGCCGGCAGTGATACGCTGCGGGTCAAGCCCGGTACTTATCATCTGATCTGGCGGCAAAGCGAGCACGGCGCAGATGACGTGCCGCTCAATGAAATTGTGACGGTCAAGGCTGGAGACAAAATCACTGTGCCTCTGACAACGGGAATTCGCATTACCGTTCCGGAAAACGTAAGCCCACCTTACAGATGGCGCTTAGTGAACGAAGAACAAACCCCGGTTGCAGAATTTCAAGAAAATCTCGACCCGCAACTTGTACCCGCCGGAACCTACCACCTTGTTTGGCGACAGACGGAGCAAGGTCATCCAGATGTAGATCTGGGTGAAATCACCATTAAATCGGGGCAGCTCAATGAGCGGGTTATTGAATGCGGGATTGTTGTAAACCTGCCGGACTGGCTGCAGCCGCCCTACTATTACTCGTTGCTGGATCAGCAGGGGCGTCAGATCAGAATGAATCAAACGGGAGTCCAAGTGGTTCCGGCCGGCACTTACCAACTGACCTGGAAACAGAGCGAGCATGGCTTCAGCGAGATCAAATGGACCAGCATAACCGTGCCGCAAAAAGGATTTGCCCAAATCGCCATCGACAGCGGCCTGACCTTCGTGTCGGGAGATGATCCGGCGCCTTACCGCATTTATGCCCAGAACATGGCAAGCGGCGCCTGGGCCGAAATGGCTGACAGCTGGGGTCCCCTGCCCCTTCCGCCCGGGACCTATAGGATAGAAATGCAAGACAAGCAGCATGAAAGCTCGCGAGTCGAGCTGATAGCGGAGCTGCCCATCGGCAAGGGGCAGCTGATTGAATTGGAGCTCTAATAGCCGTTTTTCTGAGATATTTTAACAAGACATTCAGCGAGCGATTGTTTTATAATCGAACCCGTCGAAAGCTCGCTGGATTTGTCCCTCCAAGCAAGGCATTAGTTTTATCCGATTTCTCGCAGCAGAGGAGGATTTGATCATGGGACATCCATTGTCCTTCATGTTGATGCTTCTGGCTATTGCCTTTCCGGCTCCTTCCCCGACCGCAGCCTCATCTGAAGAATGTACCAAATACTCAGACCAGTTCGATGCATATCGCGCAGACAGATGGCATGAGGTGCTGATCTACTCCGAAGCTCAAGCTGACTTCGCGGTCCAAGACGGCCGTTTGATGCTCAAGAGTCCTGAGAACGAGCCTTGCGAGGTCCAGGTCTATTCGCTCTTCACGTTTGAGGGAGATTTCGACATACAGGTTGATTATGACGTCGCCAATGAAAGGGAAGAGTTATGCCGCTTTAACGCAGGAATCGTGCTGCAGACATTGGGGGACGAAAAGAGCTACAAATCGTATGTAGCCACAACGCCCGGAAAAGGTCTGTTTTTCCGCGCCCGGCTCGATCATTTCGGCGAGGAAAACATCGAAAGCTTCAAGGGAGAACCGGCGCCGCAAAAGGGCGTCCTCAGACTTGCCCGGCAAAGCGGGAAGGTGAAGTTTTCATCCCTCGTCGACGGCCAATGGAGCGAAGTGTACGAGTATACGGAAGCTTGTCCGGAGAAGCTCCGGGTGCGCTTCAAATTACAAACCGGGAGCGATGAAGAGGAAGGTCAAACCTGCCCGGTCCGGGTTCATTTCGATAATTTTATGGTCAACTCTTGCTCTCGGATAACAGAGGAATGAGATCAGGAAGCCGGGCCGGTGTACCTAAGCACCAGCATGGTGATGTCATCGGCCTGCGGCGCTCCCCGTGCAAATTCTTCGATCCTTTCGATCATCTCCCGGGTTATATCCTTTACAGGCCTGTCGCGGAGCTCGAGGATACTCTCCTTCAGCCTTTCTTCCGAATACAGCTCATCTTCTGTATTCATGGCTTCAGTCACGCCGTCGGTATAAAGGAAGAGGGCGTCGCCTTCTTTCAGAACGAATTCCTGCGTGTAGTAGCGCATATCCTCGAACACACCCAAGGCCGAGCTCTTGCGGGCATGTAGAAAATCGACGCCGTCCTTGGAGGCTATCAGCAGGGGAGGATTATGACCGCCGTCGGAGCAAATGACTTCACCGGTTCGAATATCCAGCAGGCCGCAAAAGACAGTGACAAACATGCAGGTGTCGTTGCCTGCGCAAAGCTTGGTATTCACCCGTGCCATGACTTCGTCCAGATTGACTCCTCTGGTCGCACTGGCACGTAGAAAGGCGGTCGATACAGCCATAAAAAGGGAAGCGGGGATGCCCTTTCCGGACACATCTCCCAAGGCAAAGAACAGATGGCTCTCATCTACGAAGAAGAAATCGTAGAAATCTCCTCCCACCTCCCTGGCCGGCTTAACCGTAGCGTAAATGTCGAATTCAGGCCTTTCCGGAAAAGCGGGGAAAAGCTTCGGCAAGATACTCATCTGAATATCCCGGGCAATCGCCAGTTCGCTTTCAATCCTTTCCTTGGCCGCAGTCGTTTCCTTCAGATCCTGGATATACTGTTGCAGAGAAGCTTCCATAAAAAGAAAGGCTTCGGCCAGCTTGCCGACCTCGTCTTTGTACTTGACGGCAAGCTGCTCGATTTTGGGCAGTTCCGTTTCGGGAGCTGAAAAATCGTGTGCCGGCAGCTGCTTGGCGTGGTCGGTCAGTTTTTTCAGATGCTGAGAGATGCCCTTCACCAGGAAGTAGGCGATGAGAATGCTGGCAGCAAAAATGACCGCGATAAACAATGTCTGCCGCAATACCACTGTCTTGGCGGGCGTCTGGATTTCACTCTCGCGGGCAACAGAAACGATGTACCAATTGAGGGTTTTGAAGTACTCAGCATACGATTCATACCGACTTTGCCCGTCTTCAGTATTCGAGGGGTCGTCCCATAAATATTTGATGGGCTGCTCCGGATGTTTTGCCGCCGCCATGAACTTGTCCAGCAGGAGCTCCCCTGAACTGGGATCTTTGGCGGCCAGCAGAGCATCCGCCGAATTTCTCGGATCGATTAGAATTTCTTTTTTGCCGTTGAATAGAATGAGATAGCCCGTCTTGGCAATCTGAGTCTTATCGAAGGTACTTTTCAATTCCTTGATCACCAAGTTGAGCTTCTTCTCCGCTTCCTGTTCGAGGTCTTCGGTTTGAATCGCTGTTGCGATCATCCAGTTCCATTTCGGGTAAAAGACAAAATAACCCAGTTGCTTGGTGGTATTTCCGGTGTTCATGTCGTCCCAGGAGAAGCTGGCATAGCCATCCCCTTCCCGCATTGATTTTTTCAGCATGGAATCGAACAGGGAGAGACCCTTCACGTCTTTCAACGAGGAAAGGTCTTGGCCGATCAAAGCAGGATTGGGATGGCCCAGGACAACGCTGTGCTCGTCATAGACAAAGAAATGCGCACCACTTTCATCTCTGAGCTTTTGAATCGAGTCGAGTGCCAGCCTTTTCGCTTCATCTTCGGCGATCCGGCCCTGCTCAGCCAGTTGCTGATAGTCGTTTATGCCCGCCATCACAACGGCGGCCAGGCTCTTCATCTGCTCTTTGCGCTCCGTCAGCATGGCGATCTTATGAAAAAGGAGGCTCTTGTATTCGTTCTCAACATTGAGCTTGATCAGATACATGGCGTTTCTTATTGATTTCTCCTCCATTCCAAGGACCGCCTCGCCGACATCCCGCTTGGTGAAATAAACCAGGATTAAAGCCGTAGCCAGCATGATCCCGACTATAAGCAGAAGCACTTTGGTTTTTATGGAGCGAAGCAATGGATTCTCCTTGATTATTTATTCGGGAAAGGAATCGTATATCACGTCGGCTGCTTGCAGCAGATCCACCGGCAGCTCAACCCCCATTACCTCTGCCGCTTTTGTATTGACGTGAATGCGCAGATCTTCCTGCCATTCGACCGGCATGGATGAAGGGGCTTCACCAGCAAAGATGCGCTCGGCCATCCGCCCGGTTTGCCGCCCCATGCTGTAATAATCGATCGCCAGAGTAGCGACGGCCCCCCGGGGAATCGAATCGACATCCGCCGCAAACAGCGGCAGCCGATGCTTGGCGCAGATGCGCGCCACGCTTTCGATGACTGAAACAACCGTGTTGTCGGTCGGGGCATAAATGGCATCACAGTTGCCGACCAGACTCTGTGCGGCTGTGGCTACCTCTTTCCCGTTGCCGACGGCTTTTTTCACCAGCCCGATCCCCTGCCTGGCACACTCCTGCTCGATGATTCTTACCAGGCTGACGGAATTGCTTTCGTTGTTATTGTAAATCACACCGATGGTCTTGAGCTCTGGGACTAATCCCGCGATGAGCTTTATTTGCTGTTCGATGGGGCTCATATCCGTCATTCCGGTGATTCGAGCCCCCGGTTTACTCAAGCTTTCCACCAGACCGGCTCCAACCGGGTCGGTGACCGCCGAAAACAGGATCGTAGTGTTGGGCAGTACTTTGAGGCAAGCCTGGGAAGAAGGTGTGCTGATGGCGAGCACCAGGTCCGGATTTTCCGCGCCTATGTCACGGGCGATGCTCTCGTTTAAAGCCTGGTCGCCGTTGGCAATGTGCACCACGTATTTGACCGGTATTTGCGCACTTTCAAGATGCTCCATGAATCCACGCAACAGTGCATCCAAAGCGGGGTGCTTGATGAACTGGCTGACCGCAATGGTATGTTGTCTATTCTCACCGGCAGCCTCGGCAACAGGGCTTGAGAAGCTCATCCAAGCAGCCGCACAAATCATGGCAAGCAGCCGGCAAAAACACTTCATCCTTGATTGTTGCATGGATTCTCCTTTGACGTCCCCACAATACTCCCACAACAGGTTTTTTCGCAAGTGACATATACGTGCAGCTGTGAAGAAGAACGACTGCGCCGGAGAGCAACTGCCGCTATTGCGATATACGATTAAAGCCTTTGATATAGTCAGCCGATAATGGAGATGATTCGGATTGAAACGGGACGTAATTCTGTTCTATGATGCACGGCAATCAAGCGAAGCTCAATTACAGCCCGGTCTGTCGGACCGATATCCATGACATTTGACTGCCCGATGGGACAAGCCTATGCACGAAAGGTTGGACATGGCAGAAGGACCGCCGCAATCTTCAGCAGTCCATTTTTACAAGTATTCGGTATATGGAAACATTTTGGTCCTGGTCGATGAGCTTCAAGGGCGACGGCTCAGCGAACCCGAAAAATCAGCTTTCGCTCGCCTGGCAACGGATGAGCACTTCGGCATAGGCTGCGATAATCTCCTCTTTATCCAACCTTACTCGGACGATCTGATCCGTTCCATCGCCGAATATCGCCACTATTGGGATGATTATCCGACCGATCTCGGCCCTGACATCGATTTTGTCTTCAGGGTGTTCAAACAAGACGGAGAAGAAGAGCTTTGCTGTGGAAACGGATTGCTTTCCGTGGCTCACCTGCTCAATTGGCGCCACGGACTCAAAACAGCGAAAATACTGACTGAGATCCCCTGCGCACGACCCAGGACCCGCCATGTAAGAACTTTGGAGCCGCAGGGGGTCTGCTGCGCCAACATGGGCGCCGTAGAGATCTTTCCGGAAAGATTTGTAAAAGAGAATGCGGTTC
Organism: Desulforhabdus sp.; assembly: GCA_034005055.1. Lineage (GTDB taxonomy): Bacteria > Desulfobacterota > Syntrophobacteria > Syntrophobacterales > Syntrophobacteraceae > Desulfoferrobacter. The sequence continues at coordinate 8,347 of JAVEVM010000017.1, forward strand.
AGTGCAAGCAGGGCTGTGTCTCGATAACCGAAGACCTCAAAATAGCTTTTCAGGTCAAGGCCATGGACGGCTCTATCCAGGATTTCAACTTGCCTGTCCAAGGAATTCTTGCTTTCAGCGGAGAACCTCACCTGGTCATTATTGAAAAGCAAAAAGAGCTCATGGCGGAAAGGCGCCCCACGATTGCGGTGGATCGCATAGAGAGGAAACTTGCAGTTGTGCCGGCATTGACAGGCGGGTACGGGCAGGATTCAAACGGCAAAAGGCTGTTGGATATTGACGCTGTGGTCTCCGCCATCCTCGACGATTACAAAGAGAACGAGCGGGACAGACCGGAGAGTATATACTCGGTAAGGCTGCTCCGGCAGATAGGACTATGCCTCAATGCAGAGAGATCACCCTTTTTCCCCGAAGGGGTGAATGTGGATTTTGTCAGAATTATCGATCCGGATGAAGGCATTATCGAATATCGCGTTTTCGAGCGCGGACCGAGAAGAGAGACACTTGCGTGCGGGACCGGCGCTATTGCCATTGCCGCCGCAGTCACCCAACTGGGTCTGGTGCATTCGGATTGCATGAAGCTGTGGCCCAAAAGCTGCCGGGCTCACGATCCCGGCGCCGAATTGAGGGTGAAAAGAGACCAAAGCGGCAACTGGTGGCTGCAAGGAAACCCCAGACTTTTGTTTTCCGGCTCCACCGAATTTCCGGCCGGTTCCGGTTTCAAGCTCAAACGCAGGATATCATCTCCATCGCATATAACCAAAGCCGCTTCTCTTTGAGCTATTTTATTCCGCCTTAGGAGGGCATTTCATGAAACAAATTGTAAAGTTTACCGTGGTGGTCCTGCTGGTGCTCGCCTCCTGCATTTTCATTCAAGCTGTCGCCCGCGCTGCAGAAAAAGGCGATTTCAGCACCGCTCCGCGTGACAACAACGGCAAAAAATGGCGGATCGGCTACTACGAAGGCGGAGAGTATAATGACTATCAGCTCACCTTGATCGCCACTATCAAGGGTCTGATGGAGATCGGCTGGATTGAGCCGGCGGAGATCCCACCGCAGGAGGGTATACAGACCAAGGGGCTGTGGAACTGGCTGGCCGAGCAGGCAAAAAGCAATTATCTCGAATTCCCCAAGGAGGCCTATTACAGTGCCGACTGGGATGACGCTCTGCGGGAAAAAATGGCGCCGGAAATCATCGATCGGCTAAACGGAAAGAAGGACCTGGATCTCATGATTGCCATGGGGACATGGGCGGGCAAAGATATCGCCAATGACAAGCACGGAACACCCATCCTGGTCCTCTCGACCAGCGATCCCGTAGCGTCGGGGATCATCAAAAGCGCCGAAGATTCCGGTTACGACAATGTGCACGCGCGTGTCGACCCTACCCGTTACGAGCGACAGCTTCAAGTCTTCAACGACATTATTCCGTTCGAAACCTTGGGAGTCTTCTATGAAGATACCGATGCCGGAAAGACCTACGCCGCATTGGATAAGGTGGAGAAAATTGCAAAGGAGCGCGGGTTTGAAATCGTAACCTGTCACACCATATCCGATACTCCCGACATCAAGGTTGCCGAGGAAAGTGTCGTCAAGTGCTTGAACGAGCTGGGTGAAAAGAAGGTGGAGGCGATTTATGTAACCAAGCAAAACGGTGTCAATCCCGACAGCCTGCCCAAGCTGGTCGGCATTCTGAACAATTATCGAATTCCCTCATTCTCCCAATCCGGCTCGGAAGAGGTACGGCGCGGCATCCTTTTGAGCATTTCGATGGCGGGGTTTAAGTATGTCGGGCGCTTTCACGCCGAGAACGTAGCGAAGATACTTAATGGAGCCAAGCCCCGAGATGTGAATCAGGTTTTTGAAAGCCCTCCTAAGATAGCCATCAACCTGGCAACGGCTTCAATCATAGGCTACGATCCACCTGTTGACGTACTCGGGGCGGCTGACGAAATATATCAGGAAATCGAAGCCACCGAGAGCAAAGCCGAGTAACCGGTACCGCGCTTATCATTTAACCGCGACCTTGTTGCGCAAAAGCTCGCTGCACTCTCTTGCCAGCCGTTTTTCCCAGCCCTGCGGTCGCAGCTGGGAGGGTACGCCGTCGGGTGCGGTTTCAAACAGGCCGGCAAGATGCGCTTCGCGAACTGTGATCTGCAGCATTCGTTCGATATCTTCGCCTTTTATTCCTCCACCTGCCATGATTTCGATTGGACCTGCGGGAATCAGATGATATTCGTCGGCTCCGGCCAGCACCGCGGCGATCGCGGATAAATACCTGTCAGTCGGCACTTGCGCGACAAACCGAGAGACGTCCTTGTATCCGGCCGTCTTATCGAGGGCCTGAAGCAGGCCCTGCTGCATGGCTGGAAGATATCCCCCTTGAAAATATCCGCCCACACAAGTGAAGCCGCGAGCAAAAGAGAGGGTCAGAAAGCAGGTAAAAAGCGAAGGCAGCAGACGTCGGCTGCGCAGGCTCTCTAGCAGCGATTGCGGGGTGAAAGGAAGCTGGAAAAGAGCTCCCTGATCGTCGATCCCGGAAAGCGTGGCCGGCGCCAATCCTGTCAGTTTGAGGTGCAATGGAACTCTTCTTTTACACCCGTCCACTCCCCAGAAAAAAACTGTTCCCAAGCCTTGCCTCGCCGTCTGTACATTTTTGAAGGAACAGCCTGCGAGCTTATCCAACTGCCAGCATCCCCTTTTGCCGTCAAGCTCCAGCAGCACGCTTTCCCGCAGTTGCGGATCGAACATGACGCACCAGGCCAGGCTTTGCGTGTTGAACAAATCGAATTCAAGAAGAGCCGCGACAATTCTTTCGATTTCAACATTGATCAGTTCGGGCGCTGCAGTCGATTCGTTAAAAACCCGCTTCCAAATGCGATGGTTCAGCACCACCGACTGTTCGGAAAAACTCGGCAGCGCCAGCACTGAAGGGTCCGCGTAATCCTGATGAAGCAGTTTGTACAGGGTATCGGCAAGTCGTTGGGGCACTCTCCCGGTTCGGCGCATACTGTCACACAGGAGCTCGGCTCGCGCGATCATAGCCTCGTCAAATCCGGGAGTCACACTGACCATGGACCTTTTGAGCCGGTCCGGAAAGATCGGGAATCTTATCGTCAAACCATCGCGCTCCGGGTGCAAATGATAGAGCAGCAGCCCTCGGGGATATTCATAATTGTTGAGAGGAATATTGCCACACGAAAATACACAGATCGTTTTGCTTGACAAAGCACCCTGCAGAACATTCAGGGAAAAGATGAGGCTTGCCTGAAAGGATTGGGAGATGCAGTCGACTCCATTGTGGTTGGCCGTAAGAATTACCGGAAATTTTGCCAGATCGCGACCTGCCCGGTCGGCAATGGTTGTTCCCAATAGAGGCTCTGCCAGCTGCTTAAGCACTTCGAGCAGATCATCTTTGCCTTGCAGGGAGGGTGTGGGCTCCTGGAAAAAACTCCGCAGATAATCACCAAGAGCCGTGTGACCGTGTTGTTCGATCACACGATCCACGACCGGAAGATGCAGCCGTACGATCTTGAGGAATTCTTCCAGCAGGCTCAACTCACTGCTCTCCTGTTCAGTGCGCCTTGCGGATCATGAGAAGAATGCCGTCCTTATTCTCCACCCCCAGAGCGGAAGCGATTTTATCTTCTCGGCCGTGCTTTTTCCAGGAGTCGAAATCATACATGCCATGGTAGATGTTTTTCCGCACCATGGTTGCAGTTATGTTCCGAACTGCCTCTTCAACAAGGTTCATGCCGCCTCTCACAACGCCCAGGTAAAGCTTGTGAAAAATCTCCAGCACCAGCTCATGATCTTCGACGGGC
>JAVEVM010000839.1:0-2680 GCA_034005055.1 Desulforhabdus sp.
CCGAGGGGGAAGGGCGCTACGATCGCACCCAGCGCCGCGGCTGCGAGATCGATGGCACAGCTATGCCAGGAGTTGTGGAGCTGGTATGCAACGACATCTCCGGGAACAATTCCGAGCGCCTTGAAACTTGCAGCAAGGCGAAGCACCTTGTTCGATAACCCTGCGTATGTGATGGTGTGGTCGAGGGACATCACCGCCGGGGTGTCGGGATGCTGCCGCACATGCTCGCAGAACAACTCATACAAGGATTTATTGGGATAGATTCCATTCCGGACCCACAGGTTGCGAACCTCGGCAGGAACCAGATCCGTGATCCCGGAATGGTTCATTTGAAGCTCCAGGGAGAATTGACTTTCGTATAAGCTCCGGGGCTCAGGGCCGGTTGCAGATGTGCCATGGTTTGCAGGTCTGCAAGGTCTTCAATGACGACGGCTGAGGGAACACCCGCATGTTCAAGGATGCCTGCCCACTCATTCGCCGTTCTTGAAAGGAACAAGTTGCTCAAGCAATCCTGAAGATTGTCTTCTTCAATAACGATAGCGGCACCCAGGGCGTCGGCTAATCGCACCGCGGTCTTTAAATCGCGACATTCAACCGCAATTTTTCCCCGCTTGGTGGCATAGATGGTGTCAATAATGCTTTTTGAAGCTGGACCGGAGCTCGGCAATGCATATAGGCTCTGGAAATCATCTGCACACAAAAGCGTTGCCGCACTCATTAGCGATGACGTGACTTTCGCACCCATATTATTCATACACCGATTGAGCAGCGCGATAGTGATCCCTTGTGCCGCGACAACGCCTCCGAGCACATCGAGTATCGTAAACAAGGATCCGCCGTGCGTGTCCGAGGTTTCCGCGATCTTTTTGGCGATCCCGGAGTAGGCTTGCGCCATGAAGTCTGTGCCGGGCATTTGGCTGGAGGGAGAATGTGCGGTGCTGTCCGTTGCCCAACCACCGGCATAGGCATAAATCAGGGATGGATTGGTTGCAGCCAGATCTTCATGGTCGAGATTTAACAGTACCGCTTTGCCAGGCGCCCAGTTATGCAGAAAGACGTCGGCACGTTGCACCAGTTCCTTGACTTCTGTTTGTCCCGCCAGGGATTTGATATCGACTTCTCGAATAGTTTTAAAACGGTTGAGCGCATCGAATCGTGTGGAACAACCCCCTGCTATTGGTGGCATGCCTCGCAGAGGATCTCCGCCCGGTGGCTCTATCCGGATGACCTCCGCGCCGAGGAGCGCTAGCAGGTGCCCGGCAAGAGGGCCCTGGATACGCCGGCACGATTCGATGACGGTGAGTCCGCTTAACGGTAAATTACCGGTGGAATGGCTTGACCGCCCGTCCTTGAGATTCGCCTCGAAAAGAAACTCCCACGGGCCCTGATGCCACACATGCCGGCTGTCTTCGTCCTGGGCTCTATCATTTATGGATCGCACGGGACAAATAGCCATACCGGTTCTGGCACATATCCGGGAGATGCGGTGATACGTAATGTTTGATATTGCGCTGAATAACTCATCGGGCAGAGGGGAAATGGCTTTGGCATACCGCAGCAAAAAAGCAGCCCATCCTTTGCCGGCGACTGCTGAACTTACACCGATCTCGGCCCAGAATTTTTGCCAAGGCCCGGCGTCAAGTGTTTCAAGTTCAAAGATGACGCCATCCAGCGAAATGAAAGGGAGACAAGCCGGATGTGGAACATGGCTTGGCCCTGAGCTCTCGTGAGACTCTGAAGCCGTTGCGCCCGCGATATACTGCCCCATGCTTAACAGGGCTGCGGATGCCATCGAGACGTTGCTATTCGATACCGAGAGGCCGCGCAGTTGGCCAATGGAAGCGCTAATCCCGCCCTGAAGCGCCAAAGCGGCGGTCAGGGTGGAAACGTAATTCAACCCCAGCGGTTGGGATCTACCGCTGGCCCGTCCATGTACCGACATCAATCCGCAAGCTGCCTGCATTATATTTTCCGTCACGGAAGCTTGTTTGGAGCTATCACCCCATCTGGTTACATTACATGTTATGGGTGTGGTATGCGGGGTCTTGAATTCAAAAGAAAGTGCTGCATTGTTCGAGCGATTTCCGGTTGCCTCGATTTTCATGCCCAGCGCACCGGACTGGTAAAGAAGCGAGGACACTATCGCGGCAAAATCCGGGGCAGCGCTTTTTAGCGACCCCGTTATTGCACAGCTGGTTAATGGGCGATTCATACTCATCCCTCATGTGTGGAGCAAGGCCGGTTCAACATCCCCCGGCAACCGCAGGCAAAATAGTTAATGAATCGCCATCGTTCAGGCTGGTTGAAAGGCCGTTGGTAAAACGAATGTCATCGTCGTTCACGTATATATTGATGAAGCGGTGCGCCTTTCCTCCGGCGATCAGCTTCTCTTTGACGCCGGGATACCGCTGCTCCATGTGTTCGATGACTTCGAGTACGCTGAAACCGGCAATTGTGATGCGTTTCTGATTGTCGGTAAGCGGTCTTAATATGGTTGGGATATTTACGGTGACTTGCATGCTTATTCCTTTTTCTGGTTTTATGATTTTGAAGAAACCGCAATCGGATGTGATGCGGCTGGACTTGATATTACCATTAAGAGCACAGGACCCAGGCAGGTCGCTCAAGCCACCATTGCCAATTCCCATTCCGATTTATATGAATCCAGCATTCTGATCCG
>JAVEVM010000840.1:0-2680 GCA_034005055.1 Desulforhabdus sp.
ACTTCAGGTCATTGGCGCGGGTCACCCCGGAGAGCGCAAAATGCTCCTTGCCGACATCGGCCACGATGGTCTCGAATTCCTCCTCCGAGGGCGTAAACTCCTTGCGGCAGCTGCACAGCCGCCGAACCAGGCGTTGCGCCAGCACACCCAGAAAGGCGTCGGAGAAGTTTAGCGGATTGAGCCCCATGTCCAAGAGCCGGGTGACGGTCTCGGGAGCGCTGTTGGTGTGAAGCGTGGAGAATACCAGGTGCCCCGTGAGAGAGGCTTCCACGCCGATGGATGCCGTTTCCTCATCACGCATCTCCCCGATCATGATCACATCCGGGTCTGCGCGCAGAAAGGCGCGCATCACGCGCGCAAAATCAAGTCCGATCTTGGGCTTGACCTCCACCTGGCGAAGTCCGATCTGCGAAATTTCCACTGGATCCTCCGCCGTCCAGATCTTGATTCCGGGCTTGTTGATATGGCCCAGCGCGGCATGCAGCGTGGTGGTTTTCCCCGAGCCGGTCGGGCCCACCACCAGGACCAGTCCGTAGGGTTTGGCGATGATGCTTTTCAACACATCATGATTGCGCTCGCTCAATCCCATATCTTCGAGCTTCATGGCGCCCGCGGTGGCCAGAATGCGCAGCACAACATCTTCGTAGCCACCGGCGGTGGGCAGTGTCGCCACCCGCAGTTCGAACGCCGGGATGCCTTTGCGCTTGAATTTGATTTTTCCGTCCTGAGGCAGCCGGCGCTCGGCGATGTCCAGGTTGGCCATGATTTTGATGCGCGACAAGATGCCCCGCGCCAGCGAGTTCGGCACCTTGATGTAATCCTGGCAGACACCGTCCATGCGGAAGCGAATGTTGGTGGATTTCGTCTGGGGTTGCGGCTCGATGTGGATGTCGGACGCGTTCTTGCGATAGGCCGCAATCAGGCATTGGTCAACCAGCTTGACCACCTTGCTGGAACTTTCGTCGGCTTCGTCGACCTCCTGGCTGAAATCCTCCTCCTCCTCGAAGGACACATCGAGAATTTCGTCGAAATTCTCATAATCCTCGCCGCCCTTGGAGCCATCGGTGTATTGATCTTCCGCATAGAATCTTTTGATGTAGGACTCGATATCCTCACGGATGGCCACGGAAAAGGTGATCTTGCTGGTTTTCATCAGGGCCTTGATGTTGTCGGTCTTGTTCAGGTCCCTGGGGTCGTCGACCAGCACCTCGACCCCTTCCTTGCCCCACTTCAGGGGCACCCAGCGTTCGTTCATCAGAAAGGCTTTTTTCAGGTTGCCCAGCAGTTCAATAGGGGTGGGCAAATCTACGTCATAGCCGCGGAACGGACAGCCGTAGAATTGGGCGAAGGATTTCCCGATATCCTGGAGCGCGATGCCAAAATTGCGTATCAGAATATGCTCCACGCTGTTGCGCTGCTGTTTGGCCTGCGCTGCCGCCTGCTGCAGCTGTTCGGTGGAAATCAACTTCTGACGCAGCAAAAAATCGTATTTGGATCCGGACGACAACCGGGAGCGGAGCACTTCCAGATTTTTTCTGATTTCCGGATCGTCGGGTGATTCCTTCTCCGCTTTTTCGTAAAGATCAAGCGCCAGGTCCCGATGGTCGCGTTTCTCCATCTCAGCGCCGAAGAGGTAATAAATCTTCGCTCTTTTGCTGACGCCCACGCGTTGGTCGGCGACTGTCCGTGTGATCTTGTCGAACAGCTCGGAAGGGGAATACAGTTTGACCAGGCATTCGCTTAAGGCGGCCACCAGCTTTTCGGGATCAAAGTCAAGGATGACAAGCTTTTCGAATTCCTGAAGGGCCTCCTCGAAAAGACCCAAATCCTTGAAAGCCGAGGCGCTGTCCAGAATGGCCGGGATATCTTCCTCTCCCGAGAGGGACTTTTTCAACATGGACAGTTCTTGGGTCGAAACGGCCCCCGCCTCATCTTTCTGCCTGTCGGCGAGCTCCTTCTCGATGGATCCGATCTTATCCTGGATCGACTTTTTGCGTGCCGGGTCCAGATCGCTGAAATCCTTTAGAATTCGTTCAAAAAGGGTCAAGGATTCATCAAACAGACCCATCGAGTAGCAGACTTCTGCTTCATTGATCTTGGTGTCGACCGGCGTGGCGGCCCGGAGTTGGGTTTTGCTCATGATTCACACTTTCGTTGGCTGGGTGCGTATCCCCCCTCGGGGAGTGCAAGCCTGCCCTTGCACACGGGGGGCGATCGCCCTGCTCTATCCTTTGCGGAAAAACGATTTGCGGGCTTTCGCGACTTTATCGGGTTTGAGCATGGGCAGAAGGATGTCGCAGTTCAATTTCACCATGGCGATGGATACCATCGCCTCGAGCACGATTAGAATAAATCCGATTTCGGCTTTGCGCACATAAATGCGTCCGCCCTGGAAAACCAGGTCGGCTTCCCGCACCCGGGTGAGAAGCGCGGCCAACTTCTGGAAATCGAGCTGCCGGATGTCAAAGCGCCGCCCCTCGGCCACCGGGCTTTGATAAAGCATCGAACCATCCGGTCCGAACAGGATTACGCCCGCCACACCATTCAATCCCAGAATGTCCTTGAAAAACTCTTTCATTGGTCAACCTTCCATCCTAGCCCTGGTGCGTTTTCCGTCTTGGTTTATAAGCAGTCCCGAAGCACCTGGATGATCTTGTCTCGCGGGCACTTGGGGTTGACC
>JAVEVM010000841.1:0-2673 GCA_034005055.1 Desulforhabdus sp.
GTGCCCTGGCGGCAAAAAAAGGAGCTATTAGCCGCTGCCCAGTTTTGAGCTGTTCTCTTCATCTGCATTTTTTGGCGGCCATACGCCGCGGCTGATCAAAACTTCTTTGAGGGCTGCAAGGGCCGCGTTGACCGCTGGGAATCCGGCATAGACACCCACCAGAAAAATCGTTTCCGTGAGCTCTTCCACCGAGACCCCGACGTTCAAAGCTCCGTGCACATGGATTTTCAACTCATCGGTTTTCTGCAGGGCAGCCAGAGCAGCCACGGCAACCACCTGTCTTTGAGCCAGGGGCAGCACCTGGCGCGAATAGAGGTTGCCGGTGATAAAAAGAGAAAGCTGCTTCGCCAGTTCCGGATCGAACTCTTTCCACAGCTGGTAAGGAACTTCCACGGCAACGGGTCCTGAAAAGAGCAACTTAGCCGTCTCCTTGGTTCGCTCGACCAGAGCCTTTTCCATGCTGAACTCCTTTCTCTGCTCACGGTTATAATATAGGCGAAAGAAACATCACGGATTTTCTGGAAGTTGACAAGTGAGAAGATAGCTTTTAAGTTACGTCGATTTAATTTTTAGTGGAGTCTATTCAGATAAGGAGCAACGCGAATATGAAAGAGTGCGATCCAAAGTCATGTGACACCTGCCCGAGCAAAGGCAAGGGCTCTAAAGAAGAAGTGATTCGCTGCAAGCTGATGAGGATCAGGAATAAGATTCTGGTCATGAGTGGGAAGGGAGGCGTGGGGAAGAGCAGTGTTGCCACCTACCTTTCCCTGGCTCTGGCTCAGAAAGGCCTTCAAGTGGGACTGATGGATATCGATCTGCACGGGCCAAGCATTCCAAAGATGTTCGGCCTGCACGGAGTGCTCAATATCAACAAAGAGCAGGAAATTCTTCCTCATGCGTATTCTCCGAACCTGAAGGTGGTGTCGATCGAATCGATGATGGAAGATACAGATTCGGCAATCATCTGGCGTGGTCCTTTGAAGCATGGCGTGATTCAACAGTTCATTGCCGATTGTAAATGGGACGATCTTGATTTCCTGGTCATTGACTCTCCACCGGGAACCGGGGACGAACCCTTGAGCATCGCTCGCATCATTCCTGAAATCAAAGCGGTCATTGTGACCACCCCACAGGAAGTGGCGCTTGCGGATGTTAGAAAATCGATCAATTTCTGCCGCAAGATGAATGTGGAAATGCTCGGCCTAGTGGAGAATATGTCTGGACTGTACTGCCCGCATTGCGAGGGGTTCATCCCGATTTTCGGAACGGGGGGCGGAGAAAGAACCAGCGAGCAAATGAAGATTCCGTTTTTGGGTCCTCTCCCGTTCGATCCTGCGGTGGTTGCGGGGGGAGACCGCGGCCGGCCGGTGTTGGAAGACGACCAGGAATCTCCCTTCAAAGAGGCGGTGCACAAATTTGCATCTGCGGTTCTGGAGAGGTTGGGCGAGACGGAGCATCAAACCGGCCGGGAGACGGAGCATACTGTCCATTGACCGGCGGCACATGAAAGGGGGCCAGGGGGATCATGTTGACAATTTCTATCGACCAGACATCTTTGACGGAGCAGCAACTCGAGCGTTTGCAGAAAATGTGGCTGCATTGCATGCGGCGCATCATCGTGAGTACGACTCTGGCGGGAAGCGGCCATCCAGGCGGCTCCATGTCCTCCCTGCATTTGCTCTTGCTCCTCTACAGCACGCTTCGACATCGCCCCGAAGATCCCTGCTGGCAGGAGCGCGATCGCTTACTGGTGAGCATGGGCCATATCAGCCCTGGTGTCTACAGCGTGCTGTGCGAATTCGGTTATATCAAAGAAGAAAATATGCTGCTTGAATTCAGGCACGCCGGTTCTTCGTTCGCGGGACATGTGGAATGCTGCGTCCCCGGCGTGGAATGGAATACGGGCAATCTCGGCCAGGGGCTGTCGGCAGGCACCGGAGCGGCTTTGGCCTTAAAGCTCAAGAAAAGCGCTGCTCGTGTGGCGGTATTGATGGGCGACGGCGAGCAGCAGAAGGGCCAAATAGCCGAGGCACGTCGTTTTGCAGTAAAGTATGAGCTGAACAATCTGCTCGGTATTGTCGACCGCAACCATATGCAGATCTGTGGGAGCACCAATCAGGTCATGCCGCAAATGATCAGAGCCGAGTATGTGGCATGCCAGTGGAACGTCTTGTATGTGGAGGACGGGCATGATTTCGAGGAAATCTTTCACGCCCTTAGAAAAATCTACCGGGGTGATGTGGATGACCCGAGATATCCTTCCGTGCTTGTCGCCAGAACGATCATGGGCAAAGGGATATCGTTCATGGAAAACAAGGCCAAGTACCACGGCAGCACCCTCAACGATGAGGAAGCCGCCAAGGCTCTGGCGGAACTGGGTCTCGACAATCCCATCCCCGGATATCGGCAAAAACGTTCTTCTCTGGTCACATTTACCAAGGAATTTTGCGCCCCAACCTCCTATCCCATGATCGATCCGGGAACCCCCGCGACCTATTCCGCGGAAACCCGGACTGATAATCGCTCCGCGTACGGAACTGCATTGGAAGACCTTGCCCGTCTCAACAACAATGGGCCGGTGCCAAAGATTGTGGGATTCAGCTGCGATCTGGAGGGGTCCGTCAATATGGGAGGATTTCACCGGGTCTCTGAAGCGGCCTTCTTTGAAGCGGG
>JAVEVM010000842.1:0-2671 GCA_034005055.1 Desulforhabdus sp.
ATCAGGCTGCAGCTTCAGTGCGACGGGCCAGCAGGAGCCGCGTCAGCGTTTCTGACAGGCGCTGGGGTTCAAACTTCGGGACATACTCGTCCACTCCTACCGACCGGCCCAGTTGCTGATTCGACATGGAAGACAAGGATGAGTGCATGATGACCGGGATATCGGCATATTGGGGATCCGACTTGATGGCTTTGGTCAGAATGTATCCATCCATCTCCGGCATCTCAACGTCAGTCAAAACCAACTGGATGTAGTCTCGAACAGACCGCCCCTGCGCCTTTGCGTGGGCTGCCACCTTCTGCAGCTCGTCCAGTGCGGCCCGCCCATTGACGGCCCCGATATACTTCAACCCCATGGCCGTCAAGGTACGCTCGATCTGATTACGAGCCACCGAGGAATCGTCGGCAAACAGGACCGTCAGGTCGTCACGACCCAACGGCTTGATGTTCTGAAACAGGAAGGTGTCATCGTACTTGGAGGTCTCGGCAAGGACACGCTCCACATCAAGCATCATGACCAGACGGCCATCCTGCAATTCCGTCACGGCAGTCACCAAACCACCGAGATTGGCAGTCAACATTTCCGGAGGCACCCGCATCTGCGCCCAATCCAGGCGCAAAATGGTATCCACTGCCTCGACCAAGAAACCCTGGGTGTGCCCGTTGTATTCGGTAACGATCATGATGTCCCGCGGACTTTCCGGCTGCATACCGATGTACTCGGCCAAATCCACCACCGGCACCAGTGCACCGCGCAAGCTCACCATGCCCTTTACTGAAGAGGGCATATCCGGCGCAGCGGTGATCGGGGGGGTCCGCATCACCTCCCGCACCTTGAACACATTGATGCCGAAGGTCTCGCACCGCCCAGACCGGCTGTCCACGCCCAGGGAGAAAAGCAGTATTTCCAGCTTGTTGGTGCCCGCCAAACGCGTACGTGCATCAATATTCTTGAGCAAATCAGACATGGTATTCACCTTTCCATAAAGGGATGAGCTCAGCGCCGCCATACCTGTTGCCTGATCGTATGCCGATATCCAGGAAGTCCATTTGAAACACTGCCCCTTAGTCTTTCCCTCACTTGTCCGGAAAAATGTATCGAACCACCACGCTCGTACAGATCAGATTAACCGCCCCCGACTCGCCATATCAAGGGAGTACAACCGATTTTTCAAGCGCTGACGGCCTAATACACCCCTAACCAAGCACCACAAAAACCACATTTGGATCAAAAATGGGAATTTTTCTATTTTATTATCAGAGTGTTATAAACAAATAATACTTTTACTGAGCATTCCCTGCGCTGCGACCCACCCCGCAAACCCCAGACCCATCTGCCGGCCCCTGCCGCTGCGGAGTGTTAAAAATCCCTAACCGGCTGAAGTATATCCGTTAACTCAGCTCTGGCGCAGCCGGGAAAGGATTCTTATGGCGATATCTGACAGGGGTGCCACTTCGTCCAGAGCCCCCAGTTCGGCTGCCGCCCGAGGCATCCCATAGACCACGCAGCTCTGCTGGTCCTGACCCAGGGTCCATGCTCCAGCCTGGTGCATCGCCAAGAGCCCTTGGGCCCCATCTCGCCCCATCCCGGTCAGGATGATACCCAGCGCATTCTGCCGATAATGTTGAGATACAGACTGAAACAATACATCCACGGAAGGACGATGCCGATTCACGGGCGCAGAACGGGCAAGCTCGGCCACGTAGCCGCTGCCGGTCCGGCGCACGGAAAAATGAGAGTGGCCGGGGGCCAGATAGGCATGACCGGAACATAGCCGCTGCCCATCCCGAACCTCGGCCACAGTCAAGGCTGACAATCCATCCAGACGCTGAGCGAACGACGCGGTAAAGGTCTCCGGCATATGTTGCACCATGACGACGGGAGGAATTTCGGCGGGCAAGGCCTGCAATATTTCCCTGATGGCTTCTGTACCGCCGGTGGAAGCTCCGATGGCGATTACCCCCTCAGTCCTCATCCGGCCCCCGGCATCCAACCTGGCTCCAGCACCGGCATGGGAAGAGGGGCGGGACACCTCCGACACTCTGCTACGAATGCGGGCAGAGCCGGCCGCACGAACCTTCTCGCAGATTTCCTCGCCATACTGCCGCAAGACAGTGGGGCTGCCAGCAACCGGCTTGGTAATAAAGTCCACCGCACCTAGTTCCAAGGCCTGCAAGGTCACGGCTGACCCCTCCGCCGTATGGGAGGAGACCATGACCACCGGCATTGGCCGCAAGTGCATCAGGCGTCGGAGGAATTCCAGACCACCCATTTGAGGCATCTCGACATCCAGAGTCAGGACGTCAGGCTTGAGGGACTTGATCATTTCCCTGGCGGCCAGAGGGTTGGGAGCAGTCCCAACCACCTCGATATCCCGAGCCTCGCCAAGGATCTCCTTCAGCAAAAGCCGCATCAACGGTGAATCGTCAATGATCAATACCTTGATCGCCACTATTCAATACCTTATTCAAAAAGCTCAATCTCGCCACCGACAGGAGTATTCCTGAGACGTTTGGCATACTCACGCTCCCGGCTGGCAACGGTGTCGTTGGGCAGTTGGGACAAGCGTTTCACCAAGACTTTCCCGGTGACAGGAAAGAAAAATACTTTCCTTGGACAGACATCCAGCAAATCCTGGGCAAGGACAGGGATCTTTTCCGTAGCCAGGTAA
>JAVEVM010000843.1:0-2670 GCA_034005055.1 Desulforhabdus sp.
CCTGAGGACGTTTTCTTCCTATACGGACCTGATCATCATGCGGCACAGCCAAAAGGATATGGCTGAAAGGGCTGCCTGGCTGTTGAACACTTATTCCAACCGGCCTGTCCCGGTGATAAACGGCGGCTCCGGCAGCGATCAACATCCCACTCAGGCCCTGCTCGATATCTACACCCTGCAGGAATCCTTTAGAAACCGCGGCGGACTGGATGGAAAAACGGTGCTCATGTGCGGCGATCTCCGACGTGGAAGAACGGTGCGGTCGCTCAGTTACTTGCTTAGAAACTTCGAGGGTGTGAAGATCGTCTTCGCTGCACCCGAATCTTTCCAAATGGAGCAGGATCTGTGCGATTTTCTCACCAGGAATAAGATTCCGTATATCATTGAAACTGAAGCACTTGAAAATGTGATTGGCGGCGCTGATGCCATCTACATGACCAGAATTCAAGATGAGCATGATGTCGTTGCCGGGGAGTCGTCAAAGGTGGATAAATCGAAATTCAACCTTGGACTGAAGCAAATGGCCAAGGTCAAGCCCGATGCGATCATCATGCATCCTTTCCCGAGAAGGGATGAGATAGATGTCGCTATCGATCCCGACCCAAGGGCTATGTACTGGCGCCAGGAGCGCAATGGAATGTGGACCAGAGCGGCCCTGATCGCCTATGTTTTTCGGGTGCATGACAAAATTCTGGAATACTGAGCGGCTCGCCGGGGAGGAGCGTAAAATGAGCAAGGTTCTGATAATTGGTGCAGGAGGGGTGGGGGGTGTTGTGACGCACAAATGTGCCCGTGTCCCCGAAGTTTTCTCCGAGATCGTTCTGGCGAGCCGCACTTTGGAAAAGTGTGAAAGGATTAAAAATCAACTGGCCGGATCCATCGAGACAGCACAGGTGGATGCAGATGAAACCGACGAAGTGGTGGCTCTTATTCGCAAGGTTTCACCCGACCTCGTCGTCAATGTGGCATTGCCTTATCAAGATCTGACCATTATGGATGCCTGCCTGCAGACGGGGGTGGATTATCTGGATACCGCCAATTACGAGCCGCGCAATGAGGCAAAGTTTTGCTACAAGTGGCAGTGGGATTACCATGATCGCTTCAGGGAGCGAGGCATCATGGCCCTACTCGGGTGCGGCTTCGATCCCGGAGTCACCAGTGTGTTCTGCGCTCATGCGCTAAAACATCATTTCGACGAAATACACACCATCGAGATAGTGGACTGTAACGCTGGAGAGCACGGCCATCCTTTCGCCACCAATTTTAATCCCGAGATCAACATCCGCGAAGTGACCGCTCGCGGCAAATACTTCGAGAACGGGCAGTGGATCGAAACCGAGCCGTTGTCGGTGCACAAGACCTTCGACTTCCCGCAGATCGGCCCGCGGGAAATGTATCTCATGTACCACGAAGAGCTTGAGTCACTGGCAAAGAATATCCCCGGCGTCCAACGAATCCGATTTTGGATGACTTTTTCGCAGGAATACCTGACGCACCTGAGGGTACTGCAAAACGTTGGCATGACGCGCATCGATCCGGTCTCTTTCCAGGGCTGTGAAATCGTTCCGCTGCAATTTTTGAAAGCGCTTTTGCCCGAGCCGTCCTCGCTTGCCGAAAACTACCAGGGCAAAACCTGTATCGGCTGCATCATCGAAGGAATGAAAGAGGGCAGGGCCAAGAGATATTTCATTTACAATGTTTGCGATCATGCTGAAGCCTACAGGGATGTCAAAGCGCAAGCCATCTCCTACACAACGGGTGTTCCCGCCATGATCGGAGCGATGTTGATGCTGACCGGCGTCTGGCGGAATGCAGGGGTGTTCAACGTGGAGGAATTCGATCCGGACCCGTTTATGCAGAATTTAATGGAGCACGGGCTGCCATGGATTGAACAACCCCTTTGATCTTTACCAGCACAGAGGCTGGATGCAACAGAGCCTCAATCTTAATTGAGAAGTGAAAGAGGGCGTCAAACGATAAGAAAAGGGGAGCATTGCGCTCCCCGAACAATTGTGAAACCAACTCCTCTGAAATCAATGATCGACGATTTTTGCTCGAACGGCAATTGGCAATATTGCGTATTTTTTGGTGGCAATTTTTACCTATGAGTTCGGAAGTGACTTGACAAGAGGACTGTAGTTCTGCACCCCTCCTGATGTCTCATTCCCCTACCGAATCGCTATCGCTTTTGTCTATCGGCGAACGAAGCGGATCAGCACGCGATAGTTGCCCGATTTCATGTCTTTTGGAACCTTATAGCCTTCCTCGATCAACAATATCACAACGCGGGCACCGGCTGGGTCTTCTTTCGGCGAACCGTTGACGCGCTTGTCATTTCCGCTGTAGGCTCCTCTGCGGCCGCTTCGCGGCGGGCGAACGTGCAACACTTTGGCTTCAATCGCCCCTGCAGTCACCTGCGGTGTTTTGTCTTTAATTCGTTCAACCTTAGGGATTGCTCCAATCACAATTTCCACGCCAATGCTCCTTTTCTAATGAGAATTCAGCCGAAAAGCCTCACCTTTGAAATTGGTACCCTTCTACATATTATTATCGACCGATCTTATGTTTGACTTTAACGGCTTCTGGCGGCAGGCGGCCTTTTTTAATATCTTCACCAGTCATTGAAGTGGAAGCTGGGCTAAACAAACACATTTGCTTCCTGCGAAGCGG
>JAVEVM010000018.1:0-12113 GCA_034005055.1 Desulforhabdus sp.
TGGCGGCAGCGCTGGACTTGTGCACGCGAATCGTTACCGGGTGGGTTATTTCACCTTTTGCCAATAACTTGATCCCGTCGAGTACCCGGTTGACCAATCGCAACTTGAGCATCTGCTCGGGGCCTATTTCGCTCTCGCCCTGGAGGCGCTGAAGATCGCCAACATTGACGATGCTGTAGCGCTTTTTGAATATATTGGTGAACCCCCTTTTGGGAAGTCGCCTCTGCAGAGGCATTTGACCGCCTTCAAACCAGGGCGGCACCCCGCCGCCGGAACGCGAATTTTGTCCCTTGGTTCCGCGGCCTGCTGTTTTGCCGAGGCCAGAACCGCATCCGCGACCCACGCGCTTTTTGCTTCTTTTTGCTCCAGGAGCGGGAGCTAAATCGTCAAGTCTCATTGAATAACCGTCCTATGGGCTAATGATTATCGCTCTACAGCTCTTTTACCTCTACCAGGTGAATCACTTTGCGGATTGCCCCGACAACCGGCGGCGTCCCGTAAAGGTTCACGGTCTTATTGAGGCGTGTTAGTCCCAAAGCCTGAAGAACTTTGCGATGTTTTTCAGGGCGACCGATTGGGCTCCGAACTAACTTGACTTGAATTGGCTTTGCCATGGTTATTTCCTTCATGCAGCTTCATTGCTTTCAAGAGTGGTAGCAAGGTGTGCCACACTGAAAGGTTCAGGAAAGCTGGATCTAGAAGCCGTGCCGAGGCTAGGCTTGCAGCTCCTGTACGTCGCGGCCGCGGATTCTTGCAACCTGTTCAGCGCTGCGCAATTTCTGCAAACCTTGCAAAGTTGCCTTGACCACGTTGTGCGGATTACGGGAGCCAATGCATTTAGTGAGAATATTATGGATGCCGGCTGCTTCCATGATGGCCCGCACAGCCCCTCCGGCGATCACACCGGTACCGGGCGAAGCCGGCTTCAACACTACGTGAGATGCTCCATAGCGCCCCAGGATCTCGTGGGGAATGGTGTCGTTAAAGATTGGCACCTGAAACATGTCGCGCTTTGCCGATTCCAGGCCTTTTCGAATGGCCTCGGGAACTTCGTTGGCCTTGCCAAGGCTAAAGCCGACGCGGCCGTTGCCGTCGCCGACAACTACAATAGCGCTGAAAGAGAAGCGACGTCCACCTTTGACTACTTTAGCGACCCGGCTGATGTGTACAACCTTATCGATCAACTGAAGTTGGCTAGATTCAACTGTTACCAATGCACTATCTCCTTAAACAAATGAGGACCGGTAGGGGTTAGAAATCCAGGCCAGCCTTTCGTGCTGCATCGGCCAGCGCGCGAACGCGCCCATGATAAATGAACCCGTTGCGATCAAATACTACCTTGGAAATACCCTTAACCTGAGCCCGCTGAGCGATTAAAGTGCCGACCTGCTCGGCCGCACCAACCTTTCCCTTCGGTGGCGGGGTTTCACTGTAATCCGGTGTCCGCGTTGATGCCGAAGCCAGAGTCATGCCCCGGCTATCATCGATGATTTGGGCGTAGATGTGCTTATCGCTGCGAAAGACCGTCAACCGGGGACGTTCGGAGGTACCCTCGAGTTTTTTTCGGATTCGTTTCTTGCGCTTTGCCCGTGCAAGCTGCCGCGGGTTTGTTTTTGAGGCCATTTTTCCCCCTATCCTATGATTTATTTCTTCGACCCGGTCTTGCCGGCCTTGCGATGCACACGCTGGTCACTGTAACGAATACCTTTGCCTTTATAAGGCTCTACGGCTCGAAGTGCGCGAATTTGAGCAGCGGTTTGGCCGAGTAGCTCTTTGTCAATAGATTCGAGGCGAATGATGGTTTGTCTTTCAATCGATGCGTTGATGCCATCCGGTAGAACATATCTTACCGGATGGGCATAACCGAGACTGAGATTGAGCACATTGCTCTGCAGATCAGCGCGGTAGCCGGTGCCGTGGATCTCAAGCACTTTGGTAAAGCCTTCACTCACCCCCCGCACCATATTGAAGATCAACGCTCTGGTAAGTCCGTGGAGAGAACGGGACTTCTGCGTGTCGTCCCGACGTTTGACCTGAACGGCCTGATCGTCGACTTCAATATTGACGAAAGGGGAAAGCTCGCGGGACAGACTTCCTTTGGGACCTTTTACCGTCAAAGTCGAGTCGTTTAACGAGACGCTGATTCCTTTAGATAGATTTATGGGCAACTTTCCCACACGTGACATGCTTATACTCCTCTGCAGCGGATCACGGCTTCTTCACTTAGATTGGTGATAGCGGTTATCGGCTGTCTGTCCGTAGAGACTACCACACGGAGCAAAGGAGCTCTCCGCCTACTCGCTCTTTGCGTGCCTGGCGATCTGTCATGATACCTTTGGAGGTAGACAAGATGTTGATCCCCAAGCCGTTCAAGACCCGAGGGATTTCGCCATGGCCGACATATACCCGGCACCCAGGTCTACTGACCCGTTTGATGCCCAATATGACATTACCGCGATTCTCACCGTACTTAAGATGAATCCGGATAATCCCTTGCTTGTTGTCCCTGATCAACTTAAAGTTCTTGATGTAACCCTCTTCTTTGAGGATACGCGCCAAGCTGGTCTTCATCCGTGAGGCAGGGATGTCCAGCTTGTCAAAACGGGCTTTTTGCGCGTTTCTGATGCGGGTTAAAAAATCAGCAATTGGATCCGTCATGACCATCTGAACTTACTCCTTCTGGTTCCCCGTTGATTTACCAGCTTGATTTGATGACTCCAGGAAGCTCAGCATTCAAGGCCATCGTGCGAAAGCAAATGCGGCAGATGCCGAATTTGCGCAGATATGCGCGGGGGCGGCCGCAAAGCGGACATCGATTGTAGGAGCGGACCTTGAATTTGGGGGAACGCTGTGCTTTTGCGATAAGAGACTTCTTAGCCAAAACTGCCTCCTTTAGTGTTTCCTAACGAAATGGCATGCCCATCCGAGCCAGAAGCTCTCTTGCTTCCTCGTCTGTGTTAGCCGTTGTAACGATAGTGATATTCATCCCCTTGATCTTGTCTATTTTGTCATAGTCGATCTCAGGGAAAATGATTTGCTCTTTAATCCCGAGTGTGTAGTTGCCGCGTCCATCCAGAGCTTTTGGCGAAACGCCGCGAAAATCTCGCACGCGAGGCAGGGCTACATTGACAAGTTTATCAAAAAACTCATACATGCGGTTGCCCCGGAGGGTGACCATGCATCCAATTGGCATCGCTTTGCGCAGCTTAAACGCCGCGATGCTTTGCCGTGCTCGGGTGACAACGGGTTTCTGCCCGCTGATTTGTGCCAGTTCTTCAGTTGCAGAATCAAGAATTTTAATATTTTGTATGGCCTCCCCCAGACCCATGTTGAGCACTATTTTGCTCAGTTTGGGAATCTGCATGGGGCTTTTGTAATTAAATTGTTCTGCAAGCTTGGGAGCAACTTCCTTTTTGTAAACTTCCCGCAAACGCGCCATGAATTGCCTCCACTGCCCGCCGTTCAGGTGGACGTTATTCGTCGATGACTTCGTTACACTTCTTGCAGTAACGGACCTTGCGGTTGTCTTCGAGAATTCTATAGCCCACTCGGGTCGGGTCTGTACATTTTGAGCACAGTAACATCAGGTTGGAAATGTGAATAGGCGCTTCTCTCTCAAGAATGCCGCCTTGCCGGCTGTAGGCGCCTGGTCGCATGTGGCGCTTGACCATATTGAGCTTCTCGACAATAGCCCGATCTTTCTTCGGCACTATGCGCAATACCTTGCCGCTCTTGCCCTTCTCCTTGCCGGCGATCACCATGACCGTATCGTTTTTCTTAATGTTGTATCTTTTCTGATTGTTCATAGATCGATTACTCCCTATCCGGCTACAGCACTTCGGGAGCCAGTGAAATGATTTTCATAAATTGCTTGGCGCGCAGCTCCCTCGCAACAGGGCCGAAGATGCGCGTGCCAATCGGTTCTTTGGCGGCATTGATGAGGACGGCAGAATTATCGTCAAATTTGATATAGGAGCCGTCAGGACGACGGACTTCCTTTTTGGTTCTGACAACAACGGCTTTGACCACATCGCCTTTTTTTACTTTGGCATTTGGGATGGCTTCTTTGACGGAGACCACAATGATGTCCCCCAGCGAAGCGTAACGCTTGCGAGTGCCGCCAAGGACTTTGATGCAATACAGCCGTTTTGCTCCGGAGTTATCCGCGGCGTTGAGCTGAGTTTCCGTTTGAATCATTTTTCACTCCGTAACCGTTTCTCGCGTCGTCAAGCGCTTTGCTTGGCAACGGACTGGACGTTGCTCCAAAGGCTTAGCTGGCCGTACTTTGAACAATCTTGACCACCACCCAGCGCTTGGTCTTGCTTAAAGGCCGACTCTCTTCAATGATCACTCGATCGCCTACCTGGCAAGTGTTGTCGGCATCGTGCGCCTTGAATTTGGAGCGCCGGCGGATAAATTTACGATAGATCGGGTGGGGAACGACGCGTTCGATGGATACTACTACCGTACGGTCCATCTTGTTGCTCACCACCGTACCAAAGCGTGTCTTCTTGTTTGATCTATGCTCTTCCATACTCGTTGCCCTCATACCGCAGTGCCGCGATCCATATCACCCAGGACAGTCAAAGCACGCGCAATGTCTTTGCGGGTTTTGCGCAGCTGGGCGTTGTTTTCCAACTGCCCGGTAGCGTGCTGAAAGTTGAGATTGAACTGTGCCTCGCGAAGCTCTTTTAACTTCTGCAACAATTCCTCTTTGGTCATCTCACGAAGTGTGCTGGCTTTCATAGTACATCCTGCCTTGCCACGAAACGCGTTGGCACCGGAAGTTTATGTGATGCGAGCCGCAATGCCTCCCTGGCGGTCGCTTCAGGAACTCCCTTGATTTCGTAAAGTACGCGGCCTGGTTTGATGATGGCGACCCAAGCTTCGGGCGATCCTTTACCTTTGCCCATGCGCGTTTCAGCCGGTTTTTTGGTAATGGGTTTATCCGGGAAGATGCGTATCCAGACCTTGCCTCCCCGTTTTAGGTGACGTGTGATGGCGATACGTGCGGCTTCAATCTGGCGCGAAGTTATTTTGCCGCATTCCACAGCCTTGATGCCAAAATCGCCAAAGCTCAGAGTACTGCCGCGATAGGCAGCACCCCGCATACGTCCCTTTTGCTGTTTGCGGTATCTGACTCGCTTGGGTGCTAGCATTAGAGCTTCTCCTGTCTATTCCAAATCCGATGACTGCAAACCGAAACACGTTGAAGCTATCTAGTGCGGCAGGATCGGATGTGATCCCATTCGGATGCCATTTGGCGATGCAGCAATCATCAGGTACAGGTTGCTTGAGGTCAAAAATCAGTAGGACGACCCCCTTGCTTAAGGGAGAATCTCGCCCTTAAAAATCCATACCTTAACACCAATGATACCATAGGTGGTCTTGGCGAGTGCCGTCCCGTAATCAATGTCGGCCCGCAAGGTATGCAAGGGTACTCTGCCCTCCCGGTACCATTCCCTTCTGGCCATTTCAGCCCCTCCCAGTCTGCCCGCGCAGGCAACCCGGATTCCCTTGGAGCCGAATTTGAGGGCGGAGCTCACAGCTCTTTTCATGGCGCGTCGAAAAGCCACACGACGAACAAGCTGCAGCGCAATGTTTTCACCAACCAGAGTGGCATCGAGCTCGGGACGTCGGACTTCCTGAATATCAATGAGAATTTCTCGTTTGAATTTGCGCTCAAGGTTTTTTCGCAAGGCGTCTATTTCGGTGCCCTTTTTACCAATGACGATACCCGGGCGTGCCGTGAAAATACGGATTTTAACTTTGTTGGCGGCCCGCTCGATCTCGGTGCGTGCTATGCCCGCGTGAAATAGGCGCTCTTTAATGTAATCCCGGATCCTGCGATCCTCCAGGACTAGCTTCGCATAATCCTTGGTGGCAAACCACTTTGAATCCCACGTATTGATAACGCCCAGTCGGAATCCGATTGGATTTACCTTTTGTCCCAAACTTCACCTCCACCTTTGGCTGACCGATCACGGTCTAAAATTGTATACATGAAATCAAGAATTCTCAGTCTAGATATCTGAGATTCAGTGAACTCTAACAGGAAATCACTTTTCCGCGAGAACCACCGTAATGTGAGATGTGCGTTTAAGAATTCTGGTTGCACGTCCCATAGCTCGCGGCCGCCACCGTTTCAAACGCGGACCTTCGTCTATCAGAATAGATTTGACGAACAGGCTGTCGACGTCCATGATTTGGGTATTTTCGGCATTGGCAATGGCGGAGCGCAGGGTCTTATTGACCAAACGAGCACTCTTTTTGGGAGTGAACTTCAAGATCGTCAACGCATCGTCGACACGTTTGCCTCGCACCAGATCTGCCACAAGACGAGCTTTATGCGGAGAGACTCGCAAAAACTTGCTAATGGACTTGACTTCCATTATCTTTTCCCTTTCACTTTGGACTTCTTGTCTCCGGCGTGCCCGTAGAAGGTTCTTGTCGGTGAAAATTCACCAAGCTTGTGTCCAACCATGTTCTCACTGATGAAAACAGGGATGAACTTCTTGCCGTTATGCACCGCAAGGGTGGCCCCAACAAATTCAGGGAGTATGGTGGACCTTCTTGACCAGGTCTTAATGACCTTCCTGTCACCCGTTTCCTTGGCTTTGAGCACCTTGTTGATGAGATGGTCATCAACGAATGGTCCTTTTTTGACTGAACGAGGCACGTTCTTCTCCTCCTAACAAATTTTACTTACGACGTCGAATAATGAGCTTGTCACTATGCTTGGATTTTCGAGTGCGAAAACCTTTGGTGGGAACGCCCCAGGGTGTGCAAGGATGACGTCCGCCCGAGCTTCTCCCTTCACCGCCGCCCATCGGATGGTCGACCGGATTCATAGCCACGCCGCGAACGTGTGGACGCCGCCCCAGCCATCGTTTTCGTCCGGCTTTGCCAAGCGACAAGTTCTCATGATCGATATTGCCCAGCTGGCCGATGGTTGCTTTGCACTCAATTGGAACCATGCGCATTTCGCTGGAGGGCATGCGCAGGATGGCGTGCTTACCCTCTTTTGCAATCAACTGGGTGCCAACTCCTGCAGAGCGGGCCAGCTGGCCTCCCTTGCCGGGCTTCAATTCGACGTTATGAACTACCGTGCCGAGCGGGATGTTGATAAGGCGCAGGCAGTTGCCCGGCTTGATGTCAGCATCGTGGCTCGTGATCACAAAATCGCCGACTGAAAGTCCGGTAGGCGCCAAGATATATCTCTTTTCACCGTCCACATAGTGCAACAGAGCAATATGAGCGGAGCGGTTGGGATCGTATTCAATACTCGCGACCTTGGCGGGTATATTCTCTTTATCGCGCTTAAAATCGATAATGCGATAGCGGCGCTTGTGTCCTCCACCGCGGTGCCAGGAGGTCACACGGCCATAACAGTTGCGCCCGCCCGTCTTCTTGAGGGGTTTGATCAAGCTCTTTTCAGGCTCTTTTTGCGTTAGTTCTTCAAATGTGGGATAGGTTTGAAACCGACGACCCGGAGATCGCGGTTTGACTTTTTTGATAGCCATGGGTGTCCTCTCAATAGAGCTGGTCGGGATCGCTCATTACACGCCTTCGAAAAATTCAACCCGTTGACCGGGCTTGATCGTCACGACGGCTTTTTTCCAGTCAGGCTGCTTTGTGTTAAAGCGACCCACCCGTTTGGTCTTTCCTTTCATATTGACGGTACAAACTCCAAGCACATCGACTTTAAAGATTTGTTCCACCGCCTGTTTGATTTCAATCTTATTGGCCGAGCGATGTACCTCGAAGAAGAGTTTGTTGTGCGTCTCTTTCTCGATCGTGCTCTTTTCTGTTATCAAAGGGCGCTTTAGAATCTTATACATTCTGTCGCTCATGATCCTAGTGACTCCTCTATTTTACCAACGGTCTCTTGGGTCAGAAGGACGTTGTGGTAGTTTAGTAAATCGTAAACGTTCAATCCTTCAGAGCGCAAGACTTTGACAAGAGGTATGTTCCGCGCTGATTTCTGAACTTTCTCGTCCGGTTGATGGATTACAACAAGGGTTTTCTCAAGCTGTAATCGATTCAGGATGGCGACAAAATCTTTGGTTTTGATTGTCTCCAGCTCAAGCTGGTCGAGAACCGTAAATTCCTTATCCACAAGCTTCTGGGTCAAAGCCATTTTGAGTGCCAGTCTTCTAACTTTTTTCGGCACTCTCATCTCGTATGAGCGGGGTTGTGGCCCGTGGACAGTACCTCCACCGCGCCACAAGGGAGAGCGCGAAGTGCCGGCTCGAGCGCGGCCGGAGCCTTTTTGCCGCCATGGTTTGCGGCCTCCCCCCGAGACCTCGCTGCGCCCTTTAACCTTGGCCGTTCCAGCCCGTCGTTTGGCTAATTGATAGAGCACGACCTGATGAAGAACGTGAGGGTTTACTGCAACAGCGAAGATGTCGTCCCTCAGGTTAAGCTGGCCCACGACTTCATTGTTGATATTGTAAAGATCCACGGTTGGCATACTGATCCTCGAATTCTGCTGAAATGTTTCCCAGCGGCTTTATCAGCCGCGATTGGTCTTTCGAATGACGATGATACCATTGCTGGCACCGGGAAGAGCGCCTTTGACCAGCATCAGATTCTCTTCGGGGCGGATGTCAATTATCTTGAGGTTCATGACCGTGACGCGCTTGTTACCTTTTTGTCCGGCCATTCTTTTACCTTTGAGAACGCGTCCGGGGAATGTTGCCATACCGGTCGAGCCTGGCTCGCGGATGTTCTTACAGCCGTGTGTCGATGGACCACGTTTGAATCCCCAGCGTTTGATGGTGCCCGCAAAGCCTTTTCCCTTGCTGGTGCCGATCACGTCGATGCGCTCGCCGATTTCGAAAATATCGGCCGAGATGCCGTCGCCGATCTGATAATCGCCTGGCTGCTCGACTCCTACTTCGCGCAGGACTTGAAAGTAGCCTTTGCCTGCAGCATCCATATGCCCTCTCAAGGGACGGTTCACATTTTTTGCTTTGCGTGTGCCGAAGCCGATTTGCAGGGCGGAGTAGCCATCTTTTTCGGGAGTCTTGATCTGAGTGATGGTACACGGCCCGGCCTCTACGACCGTCACTGGCACAGCGCTGCCATCCTCTGCAAAGATCTGAGTCATGCCCAGCTTACGTCCAATGATTGCTTTCATGGTTATTTGCTCTCTTTCACACCAAAAGACATCCGCTTGAATGCTTAAAGCTTGATTTCAACGTCGACTCCGGCGGAGAGATCCAATTTCATCAGAGAGTCAACCGTTTGTTGAGTAGGTTCCAGGATATCGATCAAGCGCTTATGGACGCGAATTTCAAACTGCTCCCGGGACTTTTTGTCAACATGGGGCGATCGCAAGACGGTAAATTTACGGATCTTAGTTGGCAGAGGAATGGGTCCTGCCACTCGCGCACCGGTTTTTTTTGCTGTGGCAACGATCTCATTGGTGGATTGATCCAGCAGCTTATGATCGTATGCTTTCAAGCGGATGCGAATTCTCTGATTCGTCATCATGTTTGCCGTTCCTATTCTTCAAGACTGAGGTTGTCTATACTCTGAGTCGATCTGTATTGTTCGCTCTATTCAATAATTTCAGTGAGGACGCCGGCGCCAACGGTTCGGCCGCCTTCCCGAATGGCAAAGCGCAGCTCTTTTTCCAAAGCAACCGGTGTGATCAGATGGACTTCCGTAGCTATATTGTCTCCCGGCATAACCATCTCCACCCCTTCCGGAAGCGTCATCACGCCGGTCACATCAGTGGTGCGAAAGTAAAACTGCGGCCGGTAGCCCGGAAAAAACGGCGTATGGCGACCCCCTTCTTCCTTTTTCAGCACGTACACTTCCGCCTTGAACTTGGTGTGCGGCGTTATGCTGCCCGGTTTGGCCACTACCTGCCCACGCTCCACTTCATCCCGCTTTATGCCGCGCAGCAATACCCCAATGTTATCCCCGGCCTGACCCTGGTCCAGGGTCTTGCGAAACATCTCCACTCCCGTGCAGACCGTCTTAAAGGTCGGCTTGAAGCCAACAATTTCCACTTCCTCGCCCACCTTGATAACACCGCGCTCGGCCCGGCCCGTAACCACCGTCCCACGACCGCTGATCGAGAACACGTCCTCGATAGGCATAAGAAAGGGCTTGTCAATGTCTCGAACCGGCTCCGGAATATAGCCGTCTATCGCTTCCATCAGCTCAAAGATGCACTGTGCCTCTGCACTGTCGGGATCGTCGGATTCCAACGCCTTCAGTGCCGACCCCTTGACGATCGGAATATCGTCGCCGGGAAAACCGTACTTGCTCAGCAGTTCGCGCAACTCCAGCTCCACCAGCTCGATCAGCTCCGGATCATCGACCATGTCCACCTTGTTCAAAAAAACAACTATGTAGGGAACCCCTACCTGACGGGATAGAAGAATATGTTCGCGGGTCTGGGGCATCGGTCCGTCATCGGCTGCTACCACCAAAATGGCTCCGTCCATCTGCGCCGCACCGGTGATCATGTTCTTGATATAGTCGGCATGACCCGGGCAGTCCACATGCGCGTAATGACGATTGTCCGTCTCGTACTCCACATGTGCCGTCGCTATGGTGATGCCGCGCTCGCGCTCTTCAGGAGCCTTGTCAATTGCATCAAAGGGGACAAACTCCGCCTTTCCACGCTTGGCCAGTTGCTTCGTAATCGCAGCCGTCAACGTCGTCTTTCCATGATCGATATGACCAATGGTCCCCACGTTCACGTGTGGCTTCGTCCGCTCATACTTCTTCTTCGCCATCGCACTTCCTCCTCAAAACATGGTTGTCTTTTGACGGTAAAGCATTCTCTCAAAGCAAGCAGGGTTAATGCAATTGTTGCGGCCGATCCGAAGGGAACATGCTGGCTGGCCTGCCCTCTGGTGCTTGAAAACAAAAATGGAGCCCACGACCGGGCTCGAACCGGTGAACCTCTTCCTTACCAAGGAAGTGCTCTACCTACTGAGCTACGTGGGCCCGACGGAGAGTAACCGTGGCAGCTGGAAAGATGCGGGGCTTGACACGGCAACCTTAAACTCTAGGCCGAACAATAAAACTTGCGTTCAAGCTCACTGCTCCTATTCACGGCATGCAGCCCCTTCACTTAGGACCTCGATGCCGTCAATTCCTCTTCTGAGCATTTGGGTGGTGGAGAGGGGAGGATTCGAACCTCCGAAGGCTTCGCCGGCAGATTTACAGTCTGCTCCCTTTGGCCGCTCGGGAACCTCTCCACAAGCATTTCACTTACTTAGGTCAAGCAAGCTTTTATTGCTACCATAACAACGAGCACAAGGCAACCTTTTTTTTCATTGTTGGAGCTGGCGATGGGATTTGAACCCGCAACCTGCTGATTACAAATCAGCTGCTCTACCGTTGAGCTACGCCAGCTGGCCGATTGAAATGAGTCATCCCTTCTAAACTTTCTTGTTGGAAGATGCAAGTATAAACTGACATCGAAGCCCTTGTGAGCCTCCCAATTCCCTTGGCAAGCGACGTTCGCGCTCCGCTACAAGGTAGTCATAGGATCGCGGTCAACGCTCACTTGAATGCGACGCAGATGCATGGAGCTCTTAGCCTGCTCTAAGATGGCTGCGGTAAACTCTTGCATATCTGCATTGGTCCAGGCTTTCGCGAAAAGCTGCCAGCGGTACCGGCGCTTGAGTTTCAGAAGGGGGGCAGGGCTGGGGCCAAGGATGGCTATTGGACGTTCCAGCTGTCGAAATTCAGCGGCTATCGTTCGACATAAGGATGCCAAATGCTGTGCCGCGTTTTGCGTCATTTCTTCCTTTGGTCCAGTAACCAGGAGCTTTGTGAGCCTGCTAAAGGGCGGATACTGAAGTTCCTTTCTGGATGTGAGCTCTTTGGTGCAGAAAAGTTCGTAATCCATCTTTATTACCGATTGAATAGTATAGTGAGCAGGATTGTAAGTCTGCAGAATCACCCGCCCGGGCAGCTCCCCTCGACCGGTGCGGCCGGCCACTTGCATAAGAAGCTGTACCGTAGTCTCACCTGCACGGAAATCGGTGATTTGTAAAGCGGTGTCGGCGTTAACGATGCCGACCAACGTAATATTCGGGAAATCGTGCCCTTTGGCAATCATCTGCGTGCCGACAAGAATA